>CAZLOV010000062.1:0-12366 GCA_964561235.1 uncultured Caulobacterales bacterium | reverse complement strand
GCCGCCGGGAACAGGCGCGCCGCCCGAGCCCTGAACGCGGAGCCAGTCGGGTCCCGTCTCCACCTCGACGCCGTTGACGCGCATGAGCTCGGCGGTCGCCGCGAGCCGGTCGCTTTCCTTGGCGCGCAGCTCGTCGAGGCCCTGCATCAGCGTTTCGCCTTCCGCGAAAGCGGCGATGACGGCGAGGACGGGATACTCGTCGATCATGGACGGGGCGCGTCCGGCCGGAACGACGACGCCCTGCAGACCGCCTGCGCGCACGCGCAGATCCGCCAGCGGCTCGCCGGCGCGCGCGCCCGCCGGCGACACGGTGATGTCCGCCTGCATCTCCTTGAGCGTCTCATACAGGCCGAAGCGCGCCGGATTGGTCATCACGCCGGTCATCTCCAGATCGGATCCGGGACAGACAAGCGCGGCGGCGACCGCGAAGGCGGCCGAGGACGGATCGCCCGGCACCGTGATGTCGGCTGCGGACAGGCGCTGGGGACCGACAAGGCGCACCGTCAGCGCGGCGTCCTCGCGGGCGACCTCCACGGCGCCGCCGAACCGCGCGAGCATCGTCTCGGTATGATCGCGCGTCGCGCGCGCCTCGCGCACCACCGTTTCGCCTTCCGCGCCCAGGCCGGCCAGCAGGATGGCGCTCTTGACCTGGGCGGAGGCGACCGGCGGCGCGTAATCGATGCCGGACAGGCGCGCCGCCCCCTTCAGAATGACGGGCAGACGGTCGCCTTCGGCGGCGTCGGCTGCTGCGCCCATCATGCGGAGCGGGTCGAGCACGCGCGCCATCGGGCGTCCTGACAGGCTCTCATCCCCGATGAACCGCGCCTGCAGCGGAAAGCGGGCGGCTGCGCCCATCAGAAGACGCGCCGCGGTGCCGGAATTGCCCATGTCCAGATCAGCCCCCGGCGTGCGCCAGTCGGCGCCCTGCACGCGCCAGCAGCCTGGGGCGTCGCGGCTCACCCGGGCGCCCAGCAGCTCCACCGCGCGGGCGGTCGCAAGCACGTCGGCGCTCTCGAGCAGGCGCTCGATGCGCGTTTCACCCTCGGCGAGGCCGCCGAGAATGAGGCTTCGATGGGAAACGGACTTGTCCGGCGCGGCGGCCAGCCGGCCGCTCAGGCCTTGCCCAGGTGCGGGAGCGGCGCGGTGCGCGCCGGCGGCGTGATCGGGCGGCATGGAGGGGTTTTCCGCAGGCTGGTCGGCGGTTCTGGACCGGATTGGAAAAGGGGTTTTGACAGCGCCGCGGTTACGTGGCAACTGGCGCGCCGATTTTATACCGGCGCCTTTCCACCCGCCACGCTCAAGGACTTTTCCCGTGCCCAAAGCCGATCTCGGTACCAAGCGTGTTTGTCCGGAAACCGGCAAGAAGTTCTACGATCTGAACAAGGATCCGATCGTCTCGCCCTTCACCGGCAAGGAATACCCGCTCTCCTTCTTCGAGGAGCTGACCGCCAAGAACCCGCCGCGCAAGTCGGCCAAACCGAAGCCGAAGCCGCAGGACGACAGCGAGACCGAGGCCGATGACGAGGAAGAGGCGCTCGTCGATGACGAGGCGGGCGCCGATGTCGAGGACGACGCCGACGCCGCCGAGGATGTCGCCGACGACGACGCCGGAGACGACGATGTCGCCGACGATGACGACGCCGACGATGACGCCCTGCCGCTTGGCGACGATGACGACGAGGAAGAGTCCGACGATCTTGCCGAGGGCTTCACCGAGACCGACGGCGACGATGACGACGGCCTGCTTCTGGACGACGAGGAGGACGAGGACTTCGACGCCGAGATCGACCTCGACAAGGACGACGACGAAACCACCTAGGCGGCGCGCCGCAGCGGCGCCGCGCGCAAGGCTTGATCGGTGCGCGGCGGACGCGTATGTAGCCGCTTCCCAAATCGCAGGCGCGCCTGCGAACACCGGTTTCCGGGGCCATAGCTCAGTTGGGAGAGCGCTTGAATGGCATTCAAGAGGTCGGCGGTTCGATTCCGCCTGGCTCCACCAGACCAGCGCCGCGCGGCTCCCGCGCGGCGCTTTTCTTTGCCTGGACGCGCCTGCTTGAAGCTTTGATGACGGGCGCCCATGTACTAGTTCAATGAAGCGGCAAGGAGGCTCGCCCATGTCGGACTTGAACTCCGGCCCCATTGAACTTGAAACCGGCGACGACGCGCCGGTCGTTTACGTGCGCGCCGTCGCGGCTAGCGAGGTCTTCGACCGCGCCGCGCGCAGCGACATCGACGTTGAACAGCTGAACCTAGAAGAGGACGCCGTGCTGTACGCCGTCCACGACGAAACCGGCCGGCGCGTCGGTGTGTTCGCCGAGCGCAACATGGCCTTCGCCGCCGCGCGCTGGCACGGCGCGGCCCCCGTCAGCGTCCACTGATCGACTTCACGCGCCGGTCGGGCAAGAACGCCGCCGCCGCCGCGATCCCAAGACAAGACAGCCAGCGCCTCCGGTCCATCGGCCGGGGGCGTTTCACCGTTCAATCTCTGGCAGCAGGCACGGGCGCCTGCTGCTAAAATACTGAATTTGTTGATATAAATTTGTGCGCTCTCTTGCCTCGGACGATCGCCGGGGTCAAGCTTCCCTTTGCGACAGTTTGGCGACGGCCCGAGGGGCCGGACTGCGCGCAAGGGCGAGGGGCCCGGAGAGAGGATGAGCGACCAGGATTTCACCATGCAGCTGCGCGGCTTCCGCCTGACCACGGCGGAAGTGCTCTATCACATGCCGGATTACCCGGGACTGTTGCAGAGCTTTCTCTGGCAGACCTATGACCGGGCGCCGGAGTTTCCCCGTCTGACGCAGTTTCTCGACCACTGGCGGCGCGAGATTGAGGCGGTCATCCATTCCGTCAACGTCTCGCATGCCGGATCCGTCCGGCCGGCTGTCTGGCGTCCGGCGGAAATCGTCGCGCGGCTGCAATAGGCTCCGCTGGCGTTCATGTGAACCGGCCAGGCATTGCCGTGCGCGCGCGCGGCTACATACTAGCAGGGACGGCGGCCGCGACGATGCGGACCGCGCTGCAAGAGGAGCCCGCTCATGCGCAAGTCCCTGATCCTGGCCGCCGGCGCGGCGGCGGCGGTTCTCGCCGTCGCCTCGTGCGCGACCTCCACGCCGTTCCAGCCGGCCGCGCCGGGCGGCTTCGGCTACGCCGAGCAACAGATCGAGACCAACCGTTTCCTGGTGTCCTTCTCGGGCAATTCGCTGACCGACCGGGAGACCGTCGAGACGTTCCTTCTGTTCCGCGCCGCCGAGCTGACCGTCGAGGAAGGGTATGACCATTTCATCGTCGTCCGCCGGGACACGGATGAAGAAACCCGCTTCACCGGCACGAGCTTCGGTCCGCGCTATTCCGCGTTCTCCGTGCGGTACCGCTATTTCCACCCGCGCTACGGCTGGTACGGCTTCTACGACCCGTTCTACGACGACATCGCGATCCGGGAATCCAGCCGGTATGAGGCCTCGGCGGAAATCGTGCTCGGACGCGGCGCGAAGCCGGACGATCCGGAAGCCTTCGACGCGCGCGACGTGATCGCCAATCTCGGCCCGCGGGTCACGCGCCCGGAAAGCGGCTGAGGGTTCAGACCTCGCGCGGCCGCCAGTAGCCGATCCGGTCGCGGGTTTCCGCGATCACGGCGTCAGCGGTCGCGCGGGCCTTCTCCGCGCCCCTGGCCAGCGCCCGGTCGATCTCGGCAGGGTCATTCAACAGCTCGCGATAGCGCTCCGCGACCGGCGCGAAATACGCCGCGCAGACCTCCGCGAGCCTGGGCTTGAACACGCCGAAGCCCTGACCGCCGTATTCCGCAAGCACCTCGTCGACGCTGAGCCCCGCAAGAGCCGCGTAGATGCCAACAAGATTGCGCGCCTCCGGGCGCTGCGCGAGGCCCTCGGCGGTTTCCGGCAGCGGCTCGGGATCGGTCTTCGCCTTCTTGATCTTGCGCGCGATCGCGTCCGCGTCGTCGAGCATGTTCAGCCGCGAATTGTCCGACGGGTCGGACTTGGACATTTTCGTCGAGCCGTCCTTCAGCGACATGATGCGCGCGCCCGGCCCCTCGATCAGGGGTTCAGGCAGCGGGAAGACGGCCTCGCCCGCGCCGAAATCGCGGTTGAAGCGCGCCGCGATGTCGCGCGCCAGCTCGAGATGCTGCTTCTGGTCCTCGCCGACAGGCACGTGCGTGGCCTTGTAGACCAGGATGTCGGCGGCCTGCAGCACCGGATAGGTGAACAGGCCGACGCTGGCGCGCTCGGCGTCCTTGCCGGCCTTGTCCTTGAACTGGGTCATGCGCTCGAGCCAGCCAAGCCGGGCCACGCAGTTGAAGATCCAGGCGAGCTCGGCGTGCGCGGTCACGGCGGATTGCGCAAACACCGTCGACTTCTCCGGATCAACGCCGGCGGCGAGAAACGCTGCGGCGATCGAACGCGTATTGTCGCCCAGCGTCCGGGGGTCGTGCGGCATGGTGATGGCGTGCATGTCCACCACGCAGAAGAAGCATTCGCGCCCGCCGGCCTCCTGAAGGTCGGCGAACTTCTTCAGCGCGCCGAGATAATTGCCGAGGTGCAGCGCGCCGGTCGGCTGCACGCCGGACAGGACGCGTTCGGGACCGTCGTAATCGGCGGGGACTTCGCTCATGGGGATCGTTCCGGCTGGCGGGTCGCAGGAGCCGCGGACCTAGCCGAGGCCGGCCGTCCGGGCAAGCATCAGGCGCGCCTAGAGCTCGCCCGCTGAAGGATCAGGCCGAGCGCCGCGCGCGGGGCGGAGCGCCTCGGCGAACTCCGAAAGCCGCAGCGCTCCGGTCGCCATGCAGACGCCGCCATAGACAAGGCCGCCCAACGCCACGACGCCGCCGAGCACGAGCGAACGGGCGAGCCCGGCCGCCAGGCCCGCGTCCATGAGCTCAGCCTGCAGCGCATCTGCGTAAAGCGCGGCGAGAAACACCGCCCCGGCCATGGCTCCGGCGGCGAGCGTCAGCCTTGGCAGGCGGGCGGCCAGCCGCGCGTCGGGGCCGAAGAGGCCCCGGCGCAACAGCGTCGCACCAAGCAGCGCCACGTT
Source organism: uncultured Caulobacterales bacterium (assembly GCA_964561235.1). GTDB lineage: Bacteria > Pseudomonadota > Alphaproteobacteria > Caulobacterales > Maricaulaceae > JBCBSP01. Next base: position 7,320 of record CAZLOV010000062.1, on the reverse strand, counting down.
GAGCCAGCCTGCCGCCGAGGTGGCGATCGCAAGCCCGATATAACCCAGCCCACCGAAGAACAGTCCGACCCCCAGCACGAGATTGAGCGCCATCGAGGCGATCGCGAACGCCATCGGCGTGCGGGTGTCCTCCCGGGCGAAGAAGCCGGGCGAGAGCACCTTGACGAGCACGAAGGCCGGCAGGCCCGCGCCGTAGGCCGCCAGCGCATAGGAAGTCGCCAACGTGTCGGCTGCGGTGAAACGCTGCCACTCAAACAGGCCCTCGACCAGAAACGCCGGGATCGCGACGAACGCCGCCGCGGCCGGCAAGGTCAGCGCAAGCGACAGCTCAATCGCCCGGTTCATCGCGAACTGGCCGCCGGCTTCGTCTCCGGCGCGCACGCGCCGGGCGAGATTGGGCAGAAGCGCAACGCCCATGGCGATGCCGATGACGCCGAGCGGCAACTGGTAGAGCCGCTCGGCGTAGTTCATCCAGGAGCGCGCGCCCTCTTGCAGCATGGAGACCGAGGAGGTCGCCAGCACGTTGATCTGCGTGGCGCCGGCCGCGATCGCGCCGGGCACGCCGAGCGCGAACAGGCGCTTCACGGACGGCGTCAGTTTTGGCGGCCTCAGCGCGATCTGCAGGCCTGAGGCGCGCGCCGCCCAGACAAGCAGCGCCGCCTGGAGCACGCCCGAAGCGGTCACCGCAATCGACATTTGGGTGACGAGCCGCGCCTCGGTGGGGGCGCCCGCAACGAGCACGCCGATCAGCAGGATGTTGAGCAGGGTCGGCGCGCCGGCGGCGGCGGCGAAGCGGCCGTGGCTGTTGAGCGCGCCGCCGATCAGGGCGGATACCGCCATGCAGAGCAAATACGGCATGACGATCTGAAGGAGCAGGATCGTCAGCGGCCGTGTTTCGGGATCCGTCGCGCGTTCAAGGAAGAAGGGATAGACGAGCCAGGGCGCGGCCAGCTGGAAAAAAACGACGATCAGCGCGGTGGCGGTGACCAGCACCGACAGGGCTTCGCGCGCGAAGCGGTCGGCCTCTTCGCGTCCCTCGGCCTCGGCCTTGCCGGCGTAGAGCGGCACGAAGGCGGCGTTGAACGCGCCCTCGGCCAGAAGCCTGCGGAAGGTGTTCGGGATCAGGAAGGCCTGAAAGAAGATGTCCGACGCCGGTCCGGCGCCGAGACGGGCGGCGGTGAGGATTTCCCGCGCAAATCCAAGCACCCGGGAAAGCAGCGTAAAGCCGGATACAACCCCGAGATTGCGCAGGAGCCGCATCGACTAGCGTCCCGCGCTGGCTGCGGCCTGGGCGAGGCCGGCTTTCTCGCGCCGCTGGGCGAGCGCGGCTTCGGGCTCCTTCAGCACCGTCAGGAGCGCGTCGCGAATTCCCTCCAGCTTGGCCGGATCGTCGGGCTTTTCGCCGCCAGCAGTGACATAGAAGCTGTCGACCGCCCGCTCTCCATAGCCGTCAATGCGCGCCGCCTCGATCGACAGGCCGAGATCGGCGATCGCGCGGGCGAGATCATGCAGCAGCCCCTGACGGTCGCGGCCGGAGGCCTCGATCACCAGGGCGCCGTCGGCGGCCTCCGCGTCGAGCGTCACTGACGGCGTCACCACGAAGGCGGCCTCACGCCGGCGCACGGACGCGGAAGGCATCTCGGCGCCTTCGGGCAGTCCGCGGGCGGCGGCCCGGGCGACGGCCTCGCGCAGCATGTCGCGGCCGTGCAGGTCGCTCCAGCCGAAAGGCTTTCCGCCCTGCTCCTGCACGTAGAAGACGTCGAAGGCCTCGCCCGCCCGGCTTGTCGTCACCTGCGCGCCGACGACATTGGCGCCGCAGAGCGCAAGGGCTCCGGCGATATCGGCGAACAGACCGTGACGGTCGGGCGCGCGGACAAGCACCTCCGCGGCGGATCGGCGCTTGTCCACGCGCACGCCGACGGAAATCGCCTCGCCGCGGGCGAGGCCTGCGCGCACGAAGGCGGCGTGGCGCAACCGGTCCTGTGCGGAAAACGCCAGCCAGTAGGGGTCGTCCTGCTCCTGCGTCCAGCGTGCGGCGAACGCGGCGTCAAGCCGGTTCATCTGCTTGCGGAAGTCCGCGCGCGCCGTGTTGGCGCGGTCGGCGAGACGCTGACGTGCGGCGCGTTCGTCGGCCTTCGCGCCGTCCTTGAGGATGGCGGCGGCCGCACTGTACAGGTCGCGCAGAAGCTGGGCCTTCCAGCCGTTCCAGACGCCGGGGCCCACCGCGCGGATGTCGCAGACGGTCAGCACCGTCAGAAGCCGCAAGCGCTCCAGCGTGCGCACCCCGGCGGCGAAATCGAGCACCGTGCGCGGATCGGAGAGATCGCGCCTTTGCGCCGCATCGCTCATGTCCAGATGGCTGCGCACCAGCCAGGCGACGAGCTCCACCTCGCTGTCGTCCACGCCCAGCCGGGCGCAGGCCGCAAGCGCCCGTTCCGCGCCCGCGATGCATTGATCGCCCGCGCCCTTGCCGGTGTCGTGCAGCAGGACGGCGAGATGCAGCGCGCGGCGGTTCTGGATCAGCGGCGCGATGCGGGTGGACAGCGGATGATCGATCGGGTGGCGGCCCTGCTCGATCTCGCGGAGAAGCCCCAGCGCGTTGAGCGTGTGCTCGTCCACGGTGAAGCGGTGATACATGTTGAACTGGGTGCGCGCGACGATGTCGCCGAACTCCGGAATGAACGCGCCCAGAAGGCCCGCCTCCGTCATCGCGCGCAGGGTCATGCGCGGATCGTCCGCATCGAGCAGGATCGCGAAGAAGCTGCGCGCCGCGCGCGGGTCGGCGCGGAAGCGGTCGTCGACGAGGCGCAGGTTGTGACCCACGGCCGCGAAGGCGTCCGGATGCAGGTCGAGATGACGCGCAGCCGCCACCTCGAACAGCCGCAGCATCAGCACCGGGTCCTCCTCCAGCGCGGCGCGGTCGAGAAAGTCCAGGCGGCCCGCGCGCAGCGCGAAACCCTGTGCGGCGAGCACGTCGGCGTCCGGATCCGGCCCGTCGGCGGGCAGAAAACGCCCGATTCCGCCGGGCGCGTCCTTGAGCTCGTCGGCCTCGAGCTTGGCGCACACCAGCCGTGTAAGCGCGCCGACATCGATCGCGCGCGTGAAATAGTCCCGCATGAAGCGCTCGACCGCGAGCACCTGATCGGCGTCCTCGTAGCCCATGCGCCGGGCGATCTCCGGCTGCAGGTCGAAGGTCAGCCGGTCGTCCTTGCGCAGATTGAGCGCATGGAGATGGAAGCGCACCGCCCAGAAGAAGTCCTCCGCGCGCAGGAAGCGCTCCACGTCCTGAACGGAGAGCAGGCCGCTGCCGACCCAGCGCTCCAGCGCGTCCGCGCCATACAGAACCTGGGCGAGCCAGCGCAGCGTGGACAGGTCGCGCAGCCCGCCCTTGCCGTCCTTCACATTGGGTTCGACGGCGTAGCGGCTGTCGCCCTGCCGGTCGACGCGGGCGTCGCGCTCGGCGAGCTTGGCGGCGACGAAGGCGGGCGCGTCGCCCTGGCGCAGATGCGCGTCGAACCGTTCCTCAAGCGAGCGGTAGAGCTGGAAATCGCCCGAGATCAGCCGGAGATCGAGCAGGGCGGTGCGTTCCGCGACGTCCTCCTGGGCGAGTTCGATGGCTTCGCCCACCGTGCGCACGGCGCCGCCTCCGACGGTCACGCCGCAATCCCACAGCGCAAGCAGGGTGCGTTCAATGATGGTTTCGAACCCGGCCGGCGGACGCACCCCGCGCACGAAGAGCAGGTCGACGTCCGAACGCGGCGCCAGCGCGCCCGCGCCGAAGCCGCCCACCGCGCACAGCGCAAGCCCCGGCGCGTCCGAACCGGCGGGATGATGGTCGGCGGCCACGCTGTCGAACAGCGCCCGGACCAGCGCCGTGGTGACGCTGGAGAGCAGCCGCGCGGCCTCCAGCCCGCCTCCGGGACCGTGCAGACGCGCTGCGGCGTGCGCGCGCCCGTCCTCGAGAAAGCGCTTCAGCCGCGCCACAGCAGCGGCGCGCGCCGCCGGGGCGTCCCAGCCGTTGCGCGTGGAGGCGGCGAGCTCGGCCCGCAGCCTCAGTCCGTCCAGTTCTGCCGGTAACGCGGGAGGGATCATGGCGCGCGGAGACTAGCCGAGCGCGAAGGCTTCGTCAGCGGCGCGTGCAGGCCGTCACCGATCCTTCGTCAGCGCCTTGAGCTCGTAGACAAGTTCCAGCGCCTCGCGCGGCGAGAGCCGGTCGGGAGCGACGGCCGCAAGACGCTCGTCCGCCGGAGACGGCCCCGCGGGCTCCGGCTCCACGGGTCGCGCCGCGAAAAGGGGCAGGTCCGCTAGGGCCGCCGCCGGGGCGCCGTCGGCTTCCAGCCGGTCGAGGATCTCCTGCGCGCGCGCGACCGCAGCGCGCGGCAGGCCGGCGCGCTTGGCCACCTGAACGCCGTAGGAGCGGTCCGCTGGTCCGGCCGAGACGGTATGCAGGAAAACCAGCTCGCCGTTCCATTCCTTTGCGCGCAGGCTCGCGTTCGCGACGCCGTCGAGTTCGTCGGCCAGCCGGGTCAGCTCGTGATAGTGCGTGGCGAAAAGCGCCCGGCAGCGATTGACCGCGTGCAGATGCTCAATAGCGGCCCAGGCGATGGAGAGACCGTCGAAGGTCGACGTGCCGCGGCCGATCTCATCAAGGATCACCAGCGCGCGCGGCCCCGCCTGATTGAGGATGGCCGCCGTCTCGATCATTTCCGCCATGAAGGTCGAGCGCCCGCGCGACAGGTCATCCGCCGCCCCGACCCGCGAGAACAGACGGTCTACAAGACCGATGCGCGCGCGGGCCGCCGGCACGAAGAGGCCCGCCTGCGCCATGAGCGCGATCACGGCGTTCTGTCGCAGGAAGGTGGACTTGCCCGCCATGTTGGGTCCGGTGACGAGCCAGAGCCGCTCGGCTTCTGCGCCTTGGGCGTCCAGCCGGCAGTCGTTCGGCGTGAACGGTCCGTCCCCGGCTCTCGCAAGCGCCTGTTCCACGACCGGATGACGTCCGCCCTCGATATCCAGCGTGAAGCTGTCATCCACCGCCGGGCGCACGCTGCGCGTTTCGGCTGCGTCAGCGGCGGTGGAGAGTGCGACATCAAGCCGGGCCAGCGCGGCGGCCTGCGTGCGCACCGTCTCGGCATGAACCTGCAGCGCCTCGCTGAAGCGGCTGAAGATCGCCAGCTCCAGAGCGAGCGCGCGTTCGCCGGCCTGGGCGATCTTCGCTTCCAGCTCCGCGAGCTCCGGCGTGGAGAAGCGCACTGCGTTGGCGAGCGTCTGGCGGTGGATGAAGGGCTCGAGGCCGATCAGCAACTCGGCCTTCGCCGCGGACACCTCGAGAAAATAGCCCAGAACGTTGTTGTGCTTCACCTTCAGCGCGGAAACGCCGCTCGCCTCCGCGTACTTCTGCTGAAGGCCCGCGACGATCCGGCGGCTTTCATCACGCAGGGCGCGCGCCTCGTCGAGCGCAGCGTCCCAGCCGGCGCGCACGAAACCGCCGTCGCGCGCCAGAAGCGGTGGCTCGGGCGAGAGCGCGTCCAGCACCTCCTCGACCCAGGAGGCGAGAAGCGGCTTGTCGGCCAGCGAGAGCGCATCGAGTTCGGGCCGGAGCGCGTCCGGCGCAGCCGCGCCGCCGCACAGATCCGCGACCAACCGCTCACCCTCCTTGATGGCGCGGGCAAGCTGGAGGAGGTCGCGCGGGCCGCCGCGATCAAGCGCCAGCCGCGACAAAGCCCGCGCCGGATCGCCCGCGGCCCGCAGACGCGCCGTCGCCGCTTTGCGCCATTCGTTCTTCTCGAGAAAGGCCTCCGCAGCATCGAGACGCCGCGCGATCTCTTTCAGGTCGAGCGACGGCCGGGAAAGCCGTTCCGCAAGCAGCCGGGCGCCCGGCGCCGTGACGGTGCGGTCGATCGCATCCAGAAGCGAGCCCTTGCGCTGGCCCTGCTGCGTGCGGGTGATCTCAAGGCTCAGTCGCGCCGCCGGGTCGATCGCCATCACCGCCCCCGGCGCGGATCGGCGCGGCGAACCAAGCCGCGCCGGCGCGCCCGCCTGGGTCAGTTCGAGGTAATCGAGCACGCAGCCCAGCGCTGCGACTTCCGCGGCGGTGAAGTCGCCGAACGCCGAGAGCGCCTGCACGGCGAAGCGCTCCAGCAGGCGGCGCTCGCCGGCGCGCGCATCGAACTTCGACGCCGGACGCGGCGTGACGGCGGCGGCCGGACACGCCGCCTCGACGCGCTTTAGGTCTTCTTCCTGAACGAGGATTTCAGCCGGGTTGAGGGCGGCGAGTTCGGTTTCCAGCGCGGCGGGTTCAAGCGCGAGGGCCTCGAAGGCGCCGTCCGTCACATCCGCCCAGGCCAGCGCAAGCTCGCCCTTGCCGGTGCGCGCCAGCGCCGCGATCCGGTTGCTCGCCCGGGAGTCCAGCAGGTCCTCCTCCGTCAGCGTGCCCGGCGTGACGATGCGCACGACCGCGCGGTTCACCACGGCTTTGGAGCCGCGCTTTCTGGCTTCCGACGGATCTTCGGTCTGCTCGCCGATCGCGACCTTGAAGCCGGCCTTGATCAGGCGCGCGAGATAGCTCTGGGCCGAATGCACCGGCACGCCGCACATCGGAACCGGCGCGCCCTGGTGTTCGCCGCGCCGGGTCAGCGCAATGTCGAGCGCCTCCGCCGCACGCACGGCGTCGTCGAAGAACAGCTCGTAGAAATCGCCCATGCGGTAGAACAGAAGCGCGTCGAGCGGCGCCTGCGCGCGCAGCGCGAGGAACTGCGCCATCATCGGCGTCGCGCCGTCTGCGGTGGGGAAGGCGCGCGCCTGCAGGGCGTCCGGATCGGCGGGGCGGGTCATCGGTCCTGATTAACGGATTCGGCCTGCCGGCGGAACGCAGGGCTTGAGCCGCAACGGCCCCTCCGGCCCGCGCCTGTTTGCTGCGCATGCGAGGCGTGTTGCCGGGGCGCGCGAAGCGGTTAGGCTGAAATCCCGCCTGCGCCCACGCCCCGCCGGAGCCCGACATGACCGATCGCCCGTCCCGCGTCGACGACGAGGAAGCCCTCGCGTTCCACCGCTATCCGACCCCGGGCAAGATCGCCCTCAGGGCCACCAAGCCGATGGCGACCCAGCGCGACCTTTCGCTGGCCTATTCCCCGGGCGTCGCCGCGCCCGTGCGCGCGATCGCTGAAGACCCCGACCGGGCCTATGACTACACCTCGAAGGGCAATCTGGTGGCGGTGATCTCCAACGGGACCGCCATTCTCGGCCTGGGCGATCTGGGCGCGGCCGCCTCCAAGCCGGTGATGGAAGGCAAGGCGGTGCTGTTCAAGCGCTTCGCCGACA
>CAZLOV010000061.1:1023-12416 GCA_964561235.1 uncultured Caulobacterales bacterium | reverse complement strand
CCCACCGCCACCCCCGGCAGCCTTGATCAGCACGGGATAGCCGATCTCCTCGGCGCAGCCCGCGAGGAAGCGCGGGTCCTGATCCTCGCCATGATAGCCCGGCGTGACCGGCACGCCCGCCTCTTCCATCAGCGCCTTGGCGCGGTCCTTGAGGCCCATCGCCTCGATGGAGTGGGCGCGCGGTCCCACGAAGATGATCCCCGCCGCCTCGCAGGCGCGCGCAAAGGCGGCGTTCTCCGACAGGAAGCCGTAGCCTGGATGGATCGCCTCCGCGCCCGTACGCCTTGCAGCGTCAAGAATGCGATCCGCCACGAGATAGCTGTCCCGCGCCGGCGCGGGACCGATAAACACCGCCTCGTCGGCTTCACGCACATGCGGGCTCGCCGCGTCAGCTTCGGAGTAGACCGCAATGGTGCGGACGCCGAGTTGACGGGCGGTGCGGATGACGCGGCGGGCGATCTCGCCGCGGTTGGCGATAAGCAGGCTGCCGATCACGGGCGGGCTCCGGAGGCTGAGGTTGGCGTTCGGTCGCCGCCGTGCAGGGCGGCGACGAGGACGAAGCTGATGAGCATCAGGAGGTACCACGAACCGAGCTTGGCGAGCGAGACCGGCGCCCATGAGCCGTGCTGGTCGGGATAGGTCCAGGCGCGCGCGAACGTGCCGATGTTCTCGGCGAACCAGATGAACAGGGCCACAAGGATGAAGCCGAGCACCAGCGGCATCCAGAGATGACGCCGGTCCGGGCGGAAGCGAACGACGCATGGTCCGTAGAGCAGCGCGCTTGCGGCGAACAGCCCGACGCGGACATCAATCGTGAAGTGGTGCGTGAAGAAGTTCACATAGGCGGCGATCGCCAGGAGACCTTGCGCCCAGAGCGGCGGAAAGCGGTCGAAGCGGAAATCGAAAAGACGCCATACGCGGGCGAGATAGCTTCCCACGCTGGCGTACATGAAACCGGAAAACAGCGGCACGCCGGCGATCTGCAGGATCGCCTGATCGGCCTCGGGGTAGATCCAGCTTCCCGCATGGACCTTGAAGATCTCCATCACCGTGCCGACGACATGGAAAACCGCGATGACGCGCGCCTCGGCCCATGTTTCCAGCCCGAAGGCGAGCATCGCAGCCTGAACGGTCAGCGCCGCGAGCGTCAGCGCGTCATAGCGTGACAGCAGGGCGTCATCCGGCCAGAAGAGAAAGCTGCCCAGCAGGAGCATCAGCGCGCCGAACAGGCACGCCCAGCCTTGCTTGATGCCGAACGCCAGAAACTCGTAGGCGGCCAGCGACCACGGACCCCGGACGAAGCGGCCGCGCAGCGCCTCGCGCCGTTCATGAAACCAGGCCTCGAGCTTTCCGGCGCGCACCGGAGCGGCCGCGCCGTCAGCCGAGCCAGGACGGCTTGCGCTTTTCAAGGAAGGCGGCAAGGCCCTCCTGGCCCTCTTCGCTGGCGCGCCGCTCCGCGATCGCGCGCGCGGTCCAGCGCATGATGTCCTCTTCGATCGGCCTGTAGGCCACGTGATCGACAAGCGTCTTGGCGTCGGCGACCGCGCCGGGCGCAGCGGAAAAGGCCAGCTTGCCGAGATGCTCCATCATGTCGTCAAGGTCTTCTGTCTTTTCAACTACATACTGGACGAGGCCGATCTGGTGCGCGAAGGCGCCGTCGAAGCCCTCCCCGGTCGCAAACAGCGCCTTGGCGTAACGCGGGCCGACCGCACGCACGACGAAGGGCGAGATCGTCGCCGGGGTGAGGCCGAGACGCACTTCGGAAAAGCGGAACTTCGCATCCTTGACCGCCACCGCCATGTCGCAGGCGGCGACAAGCCCGGCGCCGCCGCCCATCGCCGCGCCGTGCACCAGCGCGCAGGTCATCTGCGGCAGATCGGAGAGCTTCTTGAGCATGCGCGCAAGGCCCATGGCGTCGTTGATGTTGTCTTCATGCGTCCAGTCGACGGCGGCCTTCATCCAGGACAGATCGCCGCCGGCCGAGAAGCTCGGACCGGAGCCGCGCAGAAAGACCATGCGGGCCTCGTCGGCGTTGGCGCGCAAGGTCTCGAAAATGTCGGACAGGCGCAGAACGACGTCGGCGTTGAAGGCGTTGTGCTTGTCCGGCCGGTTGAGCGTGACGATGGCTGCGCCGCCCGGGGTGACATCCAGACGCACGGTGTCTTCGGGGGTTTCGCTCATGGGGACCTCCTGATCGGGCTCGGAACGGCGCAAGCGCGCGCGGGCGGGAGACCTGATTACGGCGCCTCAGCGGCGAGGCCAAGCGCAGGCGCCCGCCGCGGCCGAAGCCAGGCGGGCTGGAGACCCTGGTCCGTGCGAGGCGTCAGTCGCCGCGGAAGATCAGGCTCTTGATCATGTAAAGAACCGTGATCGCAACGAGATAGGTCAGCGCTGCGAACGAGAGGTACTGCCAGTAGCCCATCGAGGTGAGCGCCGGCATGGCGAATTCCGCCCCGTCGCGCACGATCGGCAGCACCTCGTCGACGATGACGTGGACGACGACGCCCACGACGGTGAAGATCAGGACCGCGGCGTAGGACTGCATGAGCAGCGCCATGACGAGCGCGATCACGCCCATCTGGATGCCCAGATGCATCCAGTTCACCGCCTGTCCGTCGAGCGGGCCGTAAGCTTCGACGCCCGCATAAAGCCACAGCCAGACCGGCTCGACATAAGTCCAGATGGTATCGAGAAATTCCATGTGTCATCCCCTCCGCCGGACGCGCGTCCTGCCTCTCGCATGCGCGTCCGCTTGCGTAGCCGCCATAAACGTTAACAAAATTCAAGCCGAATAAATAGAGCGCGCGCGTCAGCGCCGGAGGACGGCCTTTTTCAGCGCCGTCAGAAGCGCGATCACCACAGCATATCCGCCCGTCAGCAGCAGGACGTAGCGCCACCACCAGCGGTCGAAGATCGGCGGAAGGCGGAGCGGATCGTTGTTCGCGAAGACGGGAGCGAGCACGTCAATGGCGACGTGAACCGCCACGGCGGCGATCAACACCGATGGAAAGCTCTTCCATTCAGAGACATAGACCGCCGCTATCAGCGCGACGATCAGCCCCTGGAGGCCGTTGATCTCGGCGTAGCCGTCGCGAAGGTGCTCCAGCACCATCGACACATATTCCATCAACGCCCTCCCCGGCCCTGCGCGGAAGGCATGAAAAGGTTAACGGCGGCGATTGGCAAGCCGCAACGCAAAGGCGCCGTCAGAGGCCGGCGGCGGCGCGCTCGCGAACGCGGTCAAGAAACCGAAGGCGGTGCTTTTCAGAACGCTCCACGCCGCCGCAGACATCGTGACGAACCGGCTTGAACCCGGCCATGCCGAGAACCGACTGCTCCAGCGCGCGCAGGGAATGGCTGCCGAAAATGAAGCGGTAAGCGGCGGCCGGCATCCCCATGGTGACGAAGATCCGCGCGGACTTGCCCTTCATCTTCTGCGCCGGCCAGCCGCCGTCGTCATTTTCCTCCAGGAAGAAACCGCCGCGTGCGACCTGCTCAAGCAGCGCCTTGAGCTTCGCCGGCATCGCGCCCAGCCAGAGGGGGTAGACGAGGACGAGGTGATCGCACGCGCCGATCGCCGCTTGCACCTCGGCGACCTGCGGCGGGGCGGCCGCCGCCATTTCGGCTGCGCTCGCCAGCATCGGAACGTCCATCGCTCCGAGATCGACACGCGTAACCGCGTGCCCCGCTTCGCGGGCGGCGGCTTCATACGCGCTGCATATCGCCGCGCAGAAGCGTTCAGGCGATGGATCGGGATGCCCGTTGATGAGGCAGATGACGCGCGTCATCCGCGAATGCTAGCAGATCCGCTGAGCGGACTCAGCGGAATTCGCATGCCCTAGCCGCCGTGCTTGTCATTGAGCCAGCGGCGCACCCAGCGTATGCCCGCCAACGCGGCGAACAGGACGACGGGAGCCGCGACCGCCATGACGATCTCGGGGGAGAACGCGTATCCGCTTGCTTCCTTGAAGCCCTTGGCGACATAGCCGAGCAGGCTGACCGCGTAATAGGTGATCGCAACCGCCGACAGGCCTTCAACGGTTTCCTGCAGCCGCAGCTGGGCGGCGGTGCGCCGCGCCATGTCAGCGGTCAGCGTCGCGTTCTGCTCCTCCACGCTGACCTCGACGCGCGTGGCGAGGAGGCGGGCGGCGCGGTCGATGCGCTCGACGATCGCGCGCTCGCGCAGGGTGACGCTGTCGTAATGGCGCAGCGCCGGGTTCAAGCGCCGTTCGATGAAGACCCCGATCCGTTCGTGACCTTCGATCCGGCCCTCGCGCAGGCGGTTCACCCGCTCCTCCACGATGCCCCCATACGCCGCCGCCGCGGAGAAACGGTACTGGGTGCGCGCGCGCAACTGCTCGCTTTCCCCGGCCAGCCGCATCAGACGCTGCAGAATGTCCCGGTCGCGGCTGACATGCGGATCGGCGGCGAGCCGGTCGGTCATCACGTCAAGCTCGGATGCGAGTTTCATGAGCGTGTCGTTGGCCTCCCGCGCCGCGGGCAGCGCCAGAAGCGCGCCGAGGCGGTAGGTCTCAAGCTCGAGGAGGCGCTGGACCATCCGGCCCCGCACGACGTCTGACGGCGTGGAGTCGAAAACCAGCATGCGCACGAAACCGTCGGCGTCCGCGCGGAAATCCGACGCCGCGCTGGCGTCCCCGCCGCGAATATGGCTCGCCGCGAAATTGGTGCGCTGGAAGACCTGTTCGCAGAGCGCGGAGTCGAGCGCGCCGTCCTTGCTGGCGAGCAGATGCAGGTGCACCGCGGCCAGCCGCTTGCCGGGCAGGTCCGCCAGCCAGCCGGTCTCCGCAGCGCCCAGCGCCGTCACCTCGAACGGACGCCCGTCAGGCTTGTCGAGCGAGAAGGTGTAGGAGACGAATTCCGTGTGCCGCTCGAAGGCCCCGCGCACGCGCCCGGCGTCAAAAAGGTGATAGCGCGCCTCCGGCGGCGGCGGCGGCTGGCCGGCGGCCTCGCACCGCTGCGCCAGCGCGTCGATATGCGCGCGCGTATCCTTGTCGGAGCAGTAGAGATCAACGCGGCTGACCGCTGCAGGCGCAGAGACGGGCGGCCGCGGACGGGCGTGGGCTTCGCCCATGACGAAGGCGCGATGCTCGTGATCGGTGAACATGTCCGCCGCCCCCTGCTCCCGGTATCGGTCCTCGATGCCGCCCATCTAGCCCATTTGTGCGCGGATTCCCGAAAAATGTCCGATGCGGCGCTTGGAAACGCTACATCCGGAACACGCCGAAGCGCGTGTCCGGTATCGGCGCGTTAAGGCACGCCGACAACGACAGCGCCACCACGCGGCGCGTGTCCGCAGGCGCGATGACGCCGTCGTCCCACAATCTTGCGGTGGAATAATACGGCGAGCCCTCTTCCTCGTACTTTTCACGGACGGGTTTCTTGAAGGCCTCTTCCTCATCGGCGGACCAGCTGTCTCCGCGCGCCTCCATGCCGTCGCGCTTGACCGTGGCGAGGACGCTTGCCGCCTGCTCCCCGCCCATCACCGAAATGCGCGCGTTCGGCCACATGTAGAGGAAGCGCGGCTGGTAGGCCCGGCCGCACATGCCGTAATTGCCCGCCCCATAAGACCCGCCGACGATGACGGTGATCTTCGGCACGCTGGCGCAGGAGACCGCCGTGACCAGCTTCGCGCCGTCCTTCGCGATGCCGCCCGCCTCGTATTTCGAGCCCACCATGAAGCCGGTGATGTTCTGCAGGAAGAGCAGCGGGATCTTCCGCTGACAGCACAGCTCGATGAAGTGTGCGCCCTTGAGCGCGCTTTCCGAGAACAGCACGCCGTTATTGGCGATGATCCCGACAGGCATGCCCTCGATATGCGCAAACCCGGTCACGAGCGTTTCGCCATAGAGCGGCTTGAACTCGCGGAAGACCGACGCATCGACCAGGCGGGCGATCAGCTCGCGCACGTCGTAGGGGCTGCGTACGTCCTCCGGCACGAGCCCGTTGATCTCCTCGGGATCGAACGCCGGGGCGACGGGGTCGCGCAGATCAATCCCGCTGGCGTCCTTTACCCCGTTGAGCCCGGAGACGATGTCGCGCGCGATCTGCAAGGCATGGTCGTCATTGGCCGCGTAGTGGTCGACGACGCCCGAGCGGCGGGCGTGCACGTCCGCCCCGCCCAGATCCTCCGCCGAGATGACCTCCCCCGTCGCCGCCTTCACGAGCGGCGGGCCGCCCAGAAAAATGGTGCCCTGCTTGCGCACGATGACGGTTTCATCGCTCATCGCCGGCACATAGGCGCCGCCCGCCGTGCACGAACCCATCACCACGGCGATTTGCGGAACGCCAAGCGCGGAGAGATTGGCCTGGTTGTAGAAAATGCGGCCGAAATGCTCGCGGTCGGGAAAGACGTCCGCCTGGTACGGGAGGTTCGCACCGCCGCTGTCGACGAGATAGACGCACGGCAACCGGTTCTCGCGCGCGATTTCCTGGGCGCGCAGGTGTTTCTTGACCGTCATCGGGTAATAGGTGCCGCCCTTCACCGTGGCGTCATTGCAGGCAATCAGCACCTCGCGGCCCGCCACGCGGCCGACGCCCGCGATCAGGCCCGCGCCATGGACGTCGCCTTCATACATGCCGTTGGCCGCAAGCGGGGCGATCTCGAGAAACGGCGAGCCTGGATCGAGCAGCCGCTCCACGCGCTCGCGCGGCAGAAGCTTGCCGCGGGCAAGATGCTTTTCCCGCGCGCGTTCCGGACCGCCTTGGGCGGCCTCAGCGGTTTTGCCGCGAAGCTCCTCGACGAGCGCGCGCATGCGCTCCGCGTTGGCGCGGAAGGCCGGCGAAGCGGGATCGATCTTGGAATGCAGCTGGGTCATGTGACGGCTCGCCGGAGGCGGCGGCGCGCGGTGCGCGCCCGGAACGGACCTGCTGAGTAGCCCTGATCATGTCGCATGCGCAACGGCGCCGGACGCGAGGGCGTGAACATCGCACACTTGATGACAGGCCCGGCGCGCGCGAGGCTCTTCCGCCCGAACCCTGCGCCGGAGACCGCGCCATGAACGCCCCGTTCAATCTCGAAGATACGCGCAAGAGCGGTTTCCGGGTCAGCCGCGAGGGTCCCGTCGCGCGCATCACGCTGGCCCGGCCGGAAAAGCGCAACGCGATGAGCCCGGCGTTCTGGCGCGATTTCCCCAAGGCGGTTCAAGCCCTTTCGGATGAGGGCGAAACGCGCGTTCTCGTCATTGATTCGGAAGGCCCCGTCTTCACCGCTGGAATGGACGTGTCGGTGTTCTTCGATCCGTCCATGCTCGGCACGGGAACGGCCAGCCAGCGGGAGGCCTTCATGCAGGCCGCGCTGGCGCTCCAGGAGACGTTCACAGCAATCGAGCGCGCGCGGTTTCCCGTGATCGCCGCCGTCGACGGGCCGTGCATCGGTGCGGGCGTCGACATGATCACCGCCTGTGATCTGCGTTACGCCAGCGAGAACAGCTATTTCGTGGTGGAGGAGACCAATATCGGCCTTTTCGCCGACGTCGGCACGCTGCAACGCCTGCCGAAGCTCATTCCGGACGGGATCGCACGCGAACTGGCGTTCACCGGCGACCCGCTCAGCCCCCGGCGGGCGCTTGAACTCGGCCTCCTGTCGGCGGTCTGCGCCGATCGCGATGCGCTGAATGCGAAGGTTGGCGAGGTGGCCGGCAAGATCGCCTCGAAAGCGCCGCTGACGATCGCCGGCACCAAGCGCTCCATCCTCTACGCGCGCGACCACGGCGTTGCAGAGAGCCTCGAGCACGCCATGATGCTGCAGGCCTCGCTCTGGAGCCCCGCCGATATCGAGGAGGCGTTCAAGGCCAAGGGCGAGAAACGCGCGGGCGAATTCGCTCCGCTCTCCCCGATCCGGCGCATTGGAGAAGGCTGAGAAGAGAGCGTCCGGAGCCGCCGCCATGGAGCTCAATCTCGGTTTCCTGCCGTTCCTCAACCGGGTTGAAAAGGCCGCCTTGCGGGCTGTCGAGGCCGAGGTCGAATGGTTCTGCCTGCCCGCCGGATCGACCCTGTTTGAAGAAAACGATCCCGCCGACGCCTTCTACCTCGTGCGCTCGGGCGCTCTGGCCGCATTCCGCAAGGGCGCGGACGGACGCCCCGCGCTGGTCGGCCACATCCGTCAGGGCGAGCCCATCGGCGAAATGGCGCTGGTCGAGGACCGCGCGCATTCCGCGAGCGTATACGCGCTACGCGACAGCGAGCTGGTGCGCCTTCCAAAGACCGCGTTCGACCGGCTGACGCGCAAGCATGGCTCGCTGACGCGCGAACTCGCCCGCATGATGATGTTCCGCCTGCGCGGCGGCTCGCTGCAGTCCCGCTCGGAACCCCGGGTGTTTGCGCTGGTCTCGACCTCTCCCACGATCGATCTCGAATACCGCGCCCGCGGCCTCATTGACGCGCTCGAGGCGCTTGGCGTCCGGGCGGTTTTCGTCGGCGAGGAATGCGAACGCTGGCCGGGCCCTCAGCTCGACAAGATCGAGACGGAACACGACATCGTCCTGTTGTGCGCGCGGCTGGGCGATGCGCATTGGGCGCGCCGCGCGATGGGCCGCGCGGACCGCATCTGGCTTCTCGCCCGTGCAGACGCGAGGCCTTCCATACCGCTCATGCCCGACGACCCCTCGCCGGCGGCGCGGCTGAAGCTGATCGACGTCGTGCTGCTGCATCATGGCGGCGACCGCAGGGCCGCGAGCCCCGGCGAATGGGCGGCGGCGGCGGATGCTGCGCGCTGTTTCCACTGGCGGCTGGGATCGCAGGAGGACGCCGCCCATCTCGCCCGCTGGATGACAGGACGCTCGGTCGGTCTGGTGCTCTCCGGCGGCGGCGCCCGCGCTTACGCCCATGTCGGCGCCGTGCGCGCCTTCCGGCAGGCCGGCGTGGAGTTCGATCTGTGCGCCGGCGCTTCGATGGGCGGGATCATCGCCGCAGGCGTCGCTCTGGGCTGGGACGACGACGAGCTTGAACGCCGGGTGCGCGAGGCGTTCGTGGAAACCAATCCGCTCAATGACTTCACCCTGCCCGTCATCAGCCTGACGCGCGGCGCCAAGGTCGACAAGCGCCTGCGCGAGCATTTCGGCGAGGTGGAAATCCCTGAACTCGCCAGGCCCTATTTCTGCGTGTCCTCGAACCTCACCGAAGGCGCCGTGCGGGTGCACCGCTCCGGCCTGCTGCGTGAGGCGCTGCGCGCCTCGATCGCCATTCCGGGCCTGCTCCCGCCGGTTGTCGACGGCGACGCGGTGCTGGTGGACGGCGCGGTGTTCAACAACTTCCCCGTTCCGGAGCTCAAGGCCTTCCACCGGGGCGTGAATGTCGGCTGCGACGTGACGCGCGCCCGCGGCCTGCGGGCGTCGGACTTTGTCGACCCGCCGGGCTTTTTCGGCTGGGCGGCGCGGCACGGGCTGGGCGATCCGCCGCCGATCGCCTCGCTCCTGATGCGCGCAGCCACCGTTGGCGCGATGAGCCAGCACGACGCGCTGCGTCAGGAGACCGACATCCTCGTCCTGCCCGATCTGGGCATCGATCTGCGGGAATGGCGCAAATACGACGAGGCGGTCGAAGCAGGCTACCGCGCCGCGAACGAGGCGATGGAGACCGCATCGGAAAACTGCCGGCGGAAGCTGGGTCTCTAGCCGTCCGCGCCCGGCGAAGGCGGGGGATCGTCCGGGTTGAACCGCTCCACCCAGAGGATCAGCGCATAAACCCCGCCAAGCGCGATGATCGCTGCGGCCAGCCCGGCGAGAAACGCGCCCGACGTCGTCTCCACTTCAAGCAGGATGAGCTTGCGCACCACCGCCAGCACGCCGATCAGCACGACCGTGCGCACCTGCACGAGCCCATGCTTGCCCGCCGCCATCTGCCGCACGGAATGCGTCAGCTCCAGCGCGATCAGGGCGGCCAGAACCCGGTCGAACAGGTTCTGGAAATCCGCATACGAGAAGTCCGGCCCGTATCCGGTCACGCTGTCGAACAGGCCTGTACCCAAGTGCCAGACCGCAAGACCGATGACGACCGTCATGCCGAGCGTTAGCAGCACGGCGACGCCGCGCTCGAAGGTCTCGTATTTCAGCCAGCGGGGCATGGTCCTCTCGTGACGGCGCCCGGCCGTCGACGCGAATGATCAGGCGGCGCGGTCCCAGGGCGGCGCCCAGGACGGGTCGATCAGCCGGCCGCTGTCCGAGCGCAAGGCGTCGATGCGCTTCATGTCCTCGTCGCTCAGGGGCGCATCGCCAAGATCGAAATTGTTGCTGATATGCTCCGCTTTGGAGGATCTCGGGATGGCGACGACGCCGTCCTGCTGGATCAGCCATTTCAAAGCGACGCGGGCGGGATCGAGTTGGCGCGCGGAGGCGATCTCGCGCAGCACCGGGCTTGAGAACACCTGGCCCTGTGCGATCGGCGAATAGGCCGTCAGCGCCATGCCGCGCTCCCGGCAGGCGGCAAGCACCGGCGTCTGGTCGAGAAACGGATGGTATTCGACCTGGTTGGTCGCCAGCGGCGCTTCGGAGACGGCCGCCGCCTCGCCAAGAAGCTGGGTGGTGTAGTTCGACACCCCGATATGCCGCGTCAGTCCCCGCCGGCGCACGGCGTTCAGCGCCTCGATCTGCTCCTGCAGGGGAACCTCGGGCACGGGCCAGTGCAGGAGGAGCAGATCGACGTAATCGGTCTTGAGACGGTCAAGGCTCGCTTCCACCGACGGGCCGAGCTTGCCGCGCCCGACCTGCTCCATCCAGACCTTGGTCGTCAGGAACACGTCCTCCCGGTTCAAGCCGGCCTCGCGCAGGCCGCGCGCGACACCGGCGCCGACCTCCGCCTCGTTGCGGTAGATCTGCGCCGTATCGACGCTGCGGTATCCGGTGCGGATCGCATGGGCGACGGCGTCGCAGGCGTCATCACGCTCCAGCCGAAAGGTGCCGAAGCCGAGCTTGGGGATGGCTGCGCCGCCAGTTTCAACGACGCCGTAGCGCACATTCGCTTCGCGGATGGCCTCACTCATGATCGTCGCTCCCGGATTGCTTCACCATGACAACGTGGGAGACCGCACCGGGGTTCCGAAACCCCGCCGAGGGAAAAACGTTCAGGGCAGAGGCTGATCCAGCGCCAGCACGTCGAGATAGATGACGCGAAAGGCGGTTTCCCGATTGATGCAGTCCGCGCGGGCGACACGGGCGAGCGTGCCGCCCTCGAACTCGGACGCCTCAAGCTCGCACAGCGCGCGAACATGCATTTCCCAGGCCGCCGCGCTGGCCTCGAACTCGTCCCGGCGGAAATCGGCGCGCCCGGCGTCGAAGGCGGACGCGATGCGCGCGCGCCGCTCGTCGAGAAGCGCGCGCCATATCGTGATCTCGCGGCCAAGGCAGGTCAGCTGTCCGGCCGTCGACTGTCCTTCGTCC
>CAZLOV010000061.1:0-1013 GCA_964561235.1 uncultured Caulobacterales bacterium | reverse complement strand
ATTAAGGCAAGGCAGCGCGACCAGACCGATGCAGGCGCGCCGGCGGGTCTGATCCTCGGTGGCGGACAGACACGCTTCCAGGCGCGCGCGGTCGTTGTCGGCCGGATCAGGGCTTTGGGGTCCGGCTTCGGGCTGCAGCCCGGAGAAAGAAATGAGAGAGAGAAGGACGCCTGCGATCATGACGCTCTCCCCCTCTCCGCATCCTCAGGCGCTGGCCTGGAACAGCTCCCGGCCGATCAGCATGCGCCGGATCTCGCTCGTGCCGGCCCCGATCTCGTAGAGCTTGGCGTCGCGAAGGAGCCTGCCGGTGGGATACTCGTTGATGTAGCCGTTTCCGCCAAGGATCTGGATCGCATCGAGCGCGCACTGGGTGGCGGTCTCGGCTGCGATCAGGATCGCGCCGGCGGCGTCGTGCCGGGTGACGCGGCCGCGATCGCAGGCCTGAGCGACGGCGTAGACATAGGCGCGCACCGAATTCATGCGCGTGTACATGTCCGCGATCTTGCCCTGGATGAGCTGGAATTCACCGATCGGCTTGCCGAACTGCTTGCGCTCGTGGACGTAGGGCATGACCACGTCCATGGCCGCCTGCATGATCCCGAGGGGGCCGGCTGCGAGCACAGCGCGCTCATAGTCCAGACCGCTCATCAGGACAGCGACCCCGCCGCCCACGCGGCCGAGCACGTTTTCCTCGGGCACTTCACAGTCTTCGAACACCAGTTCGCCGGTCTCCGAACCGCGCATGCCGAGCTTGTCGAGCTTCTGGGCGACGGAGAAGCCCTTCATGCCCTTCTCGATCAGGAACGCGGTGATCCCCTTCGAGCCCGCGTCCGGATCGGTCTTGGCGTAGACCACCAGCACGTCGGCGGACGGGCCGTTGGTGATCCACATCTTGGAGCCGTTCAGCACATAGCGGTCGCCGCGCTTTTCCGCGCGCAGACGCATCGAGACGACATCCGAGCCCGCGCCGGGCTCGCTCATGGCGAGCGCGCCGACATGTTCGCCCGAGATCA
>CAZLOV010000060.1:0-12424 GCA_964561235.1 uncultured Caulobacterales bacterium | reverse complement strand
AGCGAGACCGGCATCGCCAGATTGTTGACGACGTGCAGCAGCGCGATCGTCACGATGAAGGCGAGATAGAACCAGTTCGCCACGTAGATGTGGGGTTCCTTGCGCTTGGCCAGCGTGCCGAGGAAGATCAGCAGATAAGCCACCCAGACGATCGTCAGCCACAGGTCGGCGTACCATTCCGGCTCGGCGTATTCCTTCGACTGCGTGATGCCGAGCAGGTAGCCGGTCGCGGCGACGACGATGAAGGCCTGGTAGCCCCAGAACACGAACCACGGCCAGGCGCCGCCGGCCAGCCGCGTGCGGCAGGTGCGTTGCACCACGTAGAAGCTCGTTGCGATCAGCACGTTGCCGCCGAAGGCGAAGATGACCGCCGAGGTGTGCAGCGGCCGCAGCCGTCCGAAATTGACGTGCGGCAGGGCGTCGAAGGTCAGAAGCGCCGGGAAGGCCAGCTGCGCGGCGATGATCACCCCGACCAGAAGCCCCGCCACGCCCCAGAACATCGAGGCCACCACGCCGTATTTCACGACGGTTTCGTTGTACTTCGTTTCGTCCTCCTCAAGTCCGCCGTCGCCGTAGACGCCGACGAGCGCAAGGATGCCGAAAAGGAAACAGCCGCCGATCACCCAGGCATGGGTGCGCATGAGCGCGTCGGCGCCGTCAGCGGCGAGAAACAAGGACCAGATGAGACCGGCCACGCAAATCGCGCCGATGATCAGCGCGTTTGCGTCCAGTCCCGTTTTGCGTGCGGCCGCAGCGAGCGACATTCGCCCCTCCCGGTTCGTGCGGTTGTAAGACCCCACGACGTGTGCAGGAAAAAAGCCGCAAAAAAACTACGACATTATGCCGCCCTCCCGTATCGCCGCAGCCGCAAGTAGGGTCGCAGCCGCCAGCATCGCCTGCCAGCAAAGGGAATCCTGCGCTGCAACGCGGGAAGGCCCTGAAAAGGCGGACGCATTGACGCACCCCTCGCTCGATCTCTCGCCCTTGCTCGGAGGGCGCATGGAACTGGACTGGATCGCCGGTTTTCTCGCCGGACTGTCCTCCAGCGCGCATTGTCTGGCGATGTGCGGCGGCATCGCTGCGGCCCTTGCGGTCTCCACGCCGCGGCCCGCCGGCGGCGGACCCGCACAGGCGTTCGCCCCCGCGGGCGCGCTGTTTCAGGCCATGGCGGGACGGATCTCCATGTATGCGCTGATCGGTCTGGCCGCCGGCGCGGTCGGATCGGGCTTTCATCAGCTCAGGCCGGGCGCGGCGCCGCATCTCCTGCTGGAGTATCTCAGCGCCGCCGTTCTCATGGCGGCGGCCGCAGCCGTGACGGGGATTCTGCCGCAGCCGGCCTGGCTGACCCGGACGGCCGGGCGCGTGATCGCGCCGGCGGCGAGGCTTGCCCGTTACGGACCGTTTGCAACCGGGGCTGTGTGGGGCCTGACGCCGTGTCCGATTGTCTACCTCACGACCTTCTACGCCGGGCTGACAGGCGATGCGCTTCAGGGCGCGCTGGTGATGACCGGCTTCGGACTGGGTTCCGCGCCGGCGCTTCTGGCCGCGGGCATGGGGGCCGGGGCGCTGCGCGATCTTGCCCGGCGCCCGGCCCTGCGCTGGCTGGCCGCCGCCGCGCTCGCCGGCGTCGCCGCAGCCAGCCTGCTCTAGACCGTGCCCGTCAGCACGTGTTCGCCATGCATGGCGAAGCGGGCGCGCTCCGGATCCAGCCTGGAGAAGGCGGCGTACTGGCTGAGGAACACCTCGCCCGTCAGATGGTCGAGGAAGTCCGTGCGCCGCAGCCGGTCCATGACCGGCCCCTTCACCTCGGAGAGGTGCAGCTTGACGCCGGCCTCTTTCAGCCGGGCGTTGATGGCCTCCAGGCTTTCCAGCCCGCTCGCGTCGATGGTGTTGACCGCCGGACACATCAGGATGACGTGTTCGAGGCCGTCGCGCGCCGCCAGCTCGTCATAGACGAGATCCTCAAGAAAGCGCGCATTGGCGAAATAGAGGCTCTCGTCGATGCGCAGCGTCAGCACGCGCGTGCTGGTGACGACCTGGTGCCTGTCGACATTGCGGAAATGCTCGGTTCCCGGCACCTGGCCGACGACGGCGAAGTGCGGCCGGCTGGTGTTGTACAGATGCAGGAAGAGCGACAGCACCACCCCTGCGGTCACGCCAAGCTCCACGCCCGCGCTGAGGGTGATCAGGATGGTTGCGCTCATCGCGGCGAAATCGCTCTTGGAATAGAGCCAGGTGCGCCTGAGCCCGCCGAGATCGACGAGCGACAGGACCGCCACGACGATCGTCGCCGCCAGCACCGCGTTGGGCAGGTCATGCAGGAGCGGGGTGAGAAACAGGGCTGCGAGCGCGATGCCCGCCGCGGTGAAGGCGCCCGCGGCGGGGGTTTCCGCGCCGGCGTCGAAATTCACCGCCGAGCGCGCAAAGCCGCCGGTGACGGGATAACCCGCGCTGAAGCCTGAGGCGAGGCTGGCTGCGCCCAGGCCGATCAGTTCCTGGTTCGGGTCGATGCGCTGGCGCCGCTTTGCGGCGAGCGTCTGCGCGACGGAGACGGATTCCACAAAGCCGATCAGGCTGATGAGCGCGGCTGACCCGGCGAGGCTCATCCATAGCCCCGCATCGAAGGCGGGCATGCCGAGCTGGGGCAGTCCGGTCGGGATCGTTCCCACGATGCGCACGCCGCGATCTTCAAGCGAAAACAGCGCGACGGCGGCGATGCCCGCGGCCACGGCGAACACGGGCCCGGCGCGCGCGATCAGCGCGGCGGGGCGCTCGGGCAGTCCCGCCGCCTTCAGGAGCGGCTTGAGGCCTGAGCGCACCCAGAACAGGAAGGCGAGCGCGGGTAGTCCGATGGCGGCGGTGTAGGGATTGAAGTCCGGCGCCGCCTCCGCCACCGAGACGACGATCTCGAACAGGTTGTGACCGCCGGCGTCCACCCCGATCAGGTGCTTGACCTGGCTGGCCGCAATGATGACGCCGGAGGCCGTGATGAAGCCGGAAATCACCGGATGGCTCAGGAAGTTGGCGAGAAAGCCAAGCCTCAGCAATCCCAGCCCGAGCAGCATGAGCCCCGAGAGCACGGCCAGGATCAGCGCGGCGGTGACATAGGCTTCGCTTCCCGGCTCCGCGATGCGTCCGGCCGCCGCCGCGGTCATCAGCGAGAGCACGGCGACCGGGCCGACGGCGAGCGTCCGGCTCGTGCCGAAGACCGCATAGGCCAGAAGCGGCGCCATTGAGGCGTACAGGCCCACTTCCGGCGGCAGCCCCGCCAGCATCGCGTAGGCGAGGCTCTGCGGGATGAGCATGATCGTGACGATGACGGCGGCCAGAAGGTCGTTCGTCAGCGTGCCGGCGCGATAGCGCCGGCCCCAGTCGAGGATCGGGAAGAGGCGTTCAAGCCGGTTCATCGCGGCAGGGCGGCCTGGGCTTCGCGGGCTTCAGGCCGGTGCGGCAGGATGGTGGGCTTCGCCATCGTCTCGTCGCCCTTGAGCATGAGGTCGAAATACAGCCAGGGCAGGAGCTTCTCCTTGAGCAGCCAGGCGGCGCGGGTGGGTTTGGTGCCGTCGATCAGCCAGTTGGGGAAGCTCGGATCCAGCTTGCCGCCATAGGCGAACTCGGCAAGCACGATCTTGCCGCGCTCCACGGTCAGCGGGCAGGAGCCGTAACCGTTGTAGATCGCATGCGGAGGCTTGCCGTCGAGCGTGCGCACGACGTTTTCCGCAACCACCGGCGCCTGCTTTCGCACCGCGGCGGCGGTCTTGGCGTTGGGCGCCGAACAGGCGTCGCCGAGCCCGAAGATGTTGCCGTAGCGCACATGCTGAAGGGTCTCTCCGTCGACCTCGATCCATCCGGCCGCGTTTGCGATCGGGCTTTCGCGCACGAAGTCGAGCCCGGTCTGGGGCGGGCAGACATGGATCATGTCGAAGCCGCGCGTCTCCTCGCGCGTCTCGCCGTCCGGACCGGCGATCTTGAAGGTGGCCTCGCGATTCTTGCCGTCGATGCGGATCAGGTTTTCGTTGAGATGCAGGTCGATGCCGTAGCGCTCGACGTATTCCATCAGCGCGGGCACGTAGTCCTTCACGCCGAACAGCGCGCCGCCTGCGTTGTGGAAGGCGACGTCGATCCCGTCGAGCACGCCGCGCCGGCGCCAGGCGTCGCAGGCGAGATACATCGCCTTCTGCGGCGCGCCTGCGCACTTGATGGGCATGGGCGGCTGGGTGAACAGCGCGCGTCCCTTCTCCATCGCGCACACGAGTTCCCAAGTATAGGGCGCCATGTCGAAGAGATAGTTCGACGTCACCCCGTTCTTTCCCAGCGTCTCGCGCAGACCCTCGATCTGGTCCCAGTCGAGCTTCAGGCCCGGGGCGGCGACGAGGACCTGATAGGCGATGCGCGCGCCGTCCTCCAGGATGATCTCGCTCGCTTCCGGGGCGAAGCCCGCGCAGGCGGCGCGGATCCAGCTTACGCCCTTCGGCATCAGTCCGGCCATGTCGCGGCGGGTCTGCTCGCGCCGGAACACGCCGCCGCCCACCAATGTCCAGCCCGGCTGGTAGAAGTGTTCCGTCCGCGGTTCGACGATGGCGATCTTCACGCCGCGACGGCGCCGGAGGATGGAGGCGGCCGTGGAAAGGCCCGCCGCCCCGCCGCCGATGATGACGACGTCATAGCTCTGGGCGCGGCGCTGGGACCCGCCGGGCCGCGGCGCGCCCTCGGCCGCCTTGAGCCGCTCGGCCAGGTTGGAGAGATCATATCCAGCCGACTTCGCCGTTTTCAGGATGGCGTCCGCGGACAGATGGCCCGCCTGGGAGAGCGCCCACAGCGTGGTCGAGCGTGTTCCCGTGCGGCAATAGGCGAGGGCCGGCGCAGGCAGCTCTGCGAGCGTTCTGCGGAAGGCCTCGACGTCGGCGTCGGTCAGCTTGCCCGGAACGACGGGGAGGTAACGCACTTGCAGGCCGGCGTCGCCGGCGGCGTCGCGCACCGCTTCCCAGCCGGGCTGGTCGTCGCTTTCCCCGTCGGGCCGGTTGATGATCACCGAGCGGAAGCCCAGGGACGCCAGGACGGACGCGTCCTGGGGCCGGATTTGCGGCGACACCGAAAAATCGGGCGCGATCGTCTTGATGTCCATGGGAACCTCCTCCCCGGTTCGGGCCTCTCTTGAAGCGGGCCCTTAGAGTGCGTTGAGCGGGATTTTCAGGTAGCGCTGTCCGTTATCCTCCGCAGGCGGCAGATCGCCGGCGCGCATGTTCACCTGCACCGACGGCAGAATGAGCTTGGGCATGCCGAGCGTGGCGTCGCGGGTTTCGCGCATCTGGACGAATTCGTCCTCGCTCACCCCGTCATGAACGTGAATGTTGTTGGCCCGCTCTTCGGCGACGGTGGTCTCCCAGCGGTATTCGTCGCGGCCTTCAGCCTTGTAGTCGTGGCACATGAACAGCCGGGTCTCCGGCGGCAGCGCGAAGATCTTCTGGATCGAACGGTAAAGCGTGCGGGCGTCGCCGCCGGGGAAGTCCGTCCGGGCGGTGCCGAAATCCGGCATGAACAGCGTGTCGCCGACGAAGGCGGCGTCGCCGATCAGGTAGGTCATGCAGGCCGGCGTATGGCCCGGGGTATGGATCGCCCGCGCCGGGACGCCGCCGATCTCGAAGGTGTCGCCGTCCTTGAACAGATGGTCGAACTGGCTGCCGTCGCGCTGGAATTCGGTTCCGGCGTTGAAGACCTTTCCGAAGATCGCCTGCACGTCGGTGATGTGCCCGCCTATGGCGAGCTTGCCGCCGACACGCTCCTTCAGATACGGCGCGGCCGAGAGATGGTCGGCGTGGACATGGGTCTCGAGGATCCAGTCCACGGTGAGACCGTTGTCGTTGACGAAGGCGATCACCGCATCGGCCGATTTGGTGCTCGTGCGGCCCGAATTGGGATCGTAGTCGAGAACGCTGTCGACGATCGCGCAGCGCTTGGTTTCGGGGTCGGCGACGACGTAGCTCACCGTGAAGGTGTCTTCGTCGAAGAAGGCGGTGACGTCGGGTTTCCGGGTCATGTCAGTACTCCCTGGATAGGCTTTGTCATTCCGTCGCGATGCCGGGACGGGCGAACACGCCCGCTCCGCCGGGTCGGCGCGACGCCGGCCCGGATGGGTTCGCCGCCGGGCGGCTGCGGCCCATGGCGGCGCAAAGTCCGTCGATGATGAAGCCGGCGCGCTCGTCAGCGAGGCGGTAGAACACCGCCTTGGAGACGCGCCGGGTGGTCACGAGCCCTTCCTCGCGAAGCTTCGCAAGCTCGCGGGAAAGGCGCGGCTGCTTGATGTCGAGGGCGTCTTCGATCTCGCTGACGCCGCGTTCGCCCTCGCGCAGGAGGCAGCAGATCATCAGCCGCCCGGGATGGGCGAGTGCGCGCAGGAGCCCGGCGGCCCTGTCCGCCTCGGGCGCCAGCGCGGCGAGGTCTTCGGCGAAGGCTTCATTCGCCATGACGGCCTCCCGGGATCGGGGTCAGATACCAGGCGCGGCCGGTCTCGGCGCCGGTCTCCATGCCCGCCTCCGGGTTGAGGCGGCGGGCTTCCATTTCCGCGCGGCTTTCCGGCGGCGGGGCGAGCGCCGCCTGCCCCTCGGTCCAGCCTTCCGGCAGCACGACGCCCTGCGCGTCGGAGACCTGCAGCGCCCTGACAAGGCGCAGGATCTCCCCGACCGAGCGGCCGACATTCATCGGATAAGTGATCATGGCGCGCACCAGGCCGTCCGGATCGATCACCACCGTTGCGCGCACCGTGGCGGTGGAATCCGCCTCCGGGTGCAGCATCCCATAAGCGCGCGCCACCGACATGGAGATGTCCTCCACAACCGGAAACCCGATGCGGACGCTGTAGCGCCGCTCGATGTCGGCGATCCAGGCCAGGTGGGCGTAAACGCTGTCGACGGAAAGCCCGAGCAGTTCGGCGCCGATCGCGTCGAATTGCGGCTTGGCCTTGGCGAACGCGACGAACTCGGTCGTGCAGACCGGCGTGAAATCGGCCGGGTGCGAAAAGAAGACCAGCCAGTGTCCTCGATAATCCGACAATCTCAGCACGCCCTCGGTTGAACGCGCCTCGAAGTCGGGCGCAGGCGCGTCGAGACGTAAGGGCGGCGTGTTGGAGCCTTCGGTTTCAGCGATGTCGTCAGCCATGGAACACCTCACTTGCCGATAACGTAATTACACTTTACATAAGCGTCAACTAACAATCGCTCACACCGGTCTTGGAGGTTCGAGATGACTGAGTTCACCCCGATTTCCGCTCTTCTGGGCGGTATGATGATCGGGCTCGCCGCGGTCATGTTTCTGGCGCTCAACGGGCGCATCATGGGAGTGAGCGGCGTGCTCGCGGGCGCGCTCACCGGCGGCGCGGAGCGCGCGGGCCGGAGCTGGCGCGCCGCGTTTCTCGCCGGTGCGATCCTCGCCCCGGCCGGCGTCTGGCTGGCCTCCGGGGAAGCGCCTGCCGTCCGCTTCGACACGCCGCTCTGGCTTGCCGCCGCTGCAGGGCTTCTTGTCGGCTTCGGCGCGCGCTTCGGTTCGGGATGCACAAGCGGTCATGGCGTGTGCGGCCTGTCGCGCCTGTCCCTGCGATCGCTGGTCGCAACCGGCGTCTTCATGACGACCGGCGTGCTCGCCGCAACCCTCCTCCGCCCTGTAATTGTTGGAGCTTGATCATGATCAAGACGATCTCCGCCTTCGCCGCCGGCCTGCTGTTCGGGCTGGGGCTGGTCGTTTCCCAGATGATCGACCCCGCCAAGGTGCTCGGCTTTCTGACGCTCGGACCCGGCTGGGACCCCTCGCTCGCCTTCGTGATGGGCGGGGCCGTCCTCGTCACCGCGCCGGGTTACCTGCTGGTGCGCCGCCGGTCCGCGCCGCTCTTCGAGCGCAAGTTCTTCGTGCCTGAGGGCGGTGCGGTGGATGCGCGGCTCGCGTCCGGCGCGGGCGTGTTCGGCCTCGGCTGGGGCCTGGCGGGGTTCTGCCCGGGGCCGGCGATCGCTGCGGCCAGCGTCGGCGGAGCGGGCGTCTGGACGTTTCTCGCCGCCATGGTCGCTGGCACGCTCATCGCCGAGCGGCCCCTGCTGCCGGGGCGCACGGCGCCGCCGGACGAGGAGGGCGCGGCGCGTCCGGCCTAGCGGGCGTTGCGGCGCGCCGGCGCGATGCTGGACATGTCCAGCATCTCCGGCGCGTCGATGCGCGGCAGGCTGAACGGGTCAACGGCCGTCAACCCGAAGGAGGCGGCCGGGGTGTCGTAGTCCCCGGTCAGGATCTCGTAGTGCAGGTGAACGGCGACGGAATACGCCCCGCTTGCGCCCATCCGTCCGAGCGGGGTTCCGAAGCCGACCGTCTCGCCGGGGCTCACGCGCAAATCGGCGAGATGCGCATAGCGGGTGAAGACCCCGTCTCCATGGTCGATGACGACCTGATTGCCGAAGTCGTCGCGATAGTTCGCCTCGACGACGCGGCCCCGGCCCGCGGCGTAGATGGCCGTGGGCGGGTTCTGGTTGAAGTCGATCCCGCGATGCATGCCGCGTCCGCGCGGCCCGAAGCCGGATGAAAGGCAGGCGCCGTTCACAGGCGCCAGCGCCAGCACCACCGCGCCGTCCACGACTACGAAGGGCTTGTAGCCGCTGATGCGCCGCTGCGCGTCGGCGGCGGGCGCGTTGGCGACGCGGATGCGCGGGCAGATGAACAGCTCGGCGTCCGGCGTGAACTGTCCGGAGCGCGGCGCCGTTGGGCGTGGCTCAGGCGCGCTTGAGCGCTCGGGCGGTTGGGACGGCGGCGCTGAAACCGTCCCGGAGGGCGTGGCGCACGCCGCCGCCAGGCTTGCAAAGGCTGCAGAGATCCAAAACCGCATGCCGCCGCTCCCGCTCGCATTGAACGCCGGCGTGCAAGCTGCGCGCCAGACGCGAAGCCTGTCATACAAATGCAAGAATGCGAAATCAGGGCGCTACGTAGCAGGCGCCGCCGCTTTCCTCGATCCGGCGGCAGGCGCGGCGCGCCGCCTCGAGGTCGTCGAACACGAAGCGCGCGCGATAGAGCACGCCGGAGGCGGTCTCGACGGGAATCACAAGCCGGCGGCCGGGCGCGATGGCGGGATCGTCCTCCGGCGCGGCGTCGAGCGCGGCGCGGGCTTCCTCCGCGGTTTCATAGGCGCCGATCTGCGCGGCCGGACTGGTGGCGAGCGCGGGTTGCGCGGTTGGAGGCGCAGGCTCGGCCGGCGCCCTGGCGGCTGAGGCGGCGGGGCTCGGCGCTTCGCGCGCCGCTGCGTCGCGGGCGTAAAAGCAGTCCGCGCCGCTTTCCCGCAGGGTTTCACAGGCCGCCTCCGCGGCGTCCTGGCTGAAGAAGCGGTAACGCGCGCGGAACAGCGGTCCCTGCGGGCGGTCTTCTCGCAGGACGATGTCGTCGACGGGCGGCGCGATGAAGCGCTCCGCCACTGCCCGGAGCGCGTCCAGCCGCGCGCGCGCGGGCCGCTCCGCGTCGTAGGCGCCGACCTGGACAAACCAGCCGGGCGTGCGCAGCGGCGCCGGTCCGGCGGGCGCGTCACCGGCGTCGCCAACGTCAGGGGCGCCGGTCCGCACGGACGGCGCCGCCTCGATCACCGGATCTCGGGGATAGTCCGCCCCCGCCGTATCGCCGCGCAGTCCAGCAACCGGTTGCTGGCCTTGCAGGCTTTGCGGCTCAGACGACTGCGCCGCCGCGGCCGAACGCGCAGGGTCGGTCCCGGCCGTGACCAGCGGCGCGTTGCGGCCGGCGGTGACCGGCGAGATGTCAGGGTCGATTTCGAGGCATTCCGGCGCGGCGCGGGCGAGGCGCTGGTTCAGGCTGTCCACCTCGCGCGCGCTAAGCTCGATCCGCTCGGAGCCGAAGTCCGCGCGCACCCGGTAGATGAAGCTGTCGGAATAGGTCCGCACGAGCCGCCGCCCGCCTTCGATGTCGGCGTGACGATCGCCGGTCCATTGCGCTGTGGAGGCGAAGAGCTCCTGGTTCAGGCGCAGCGTGTAGGGCATCGGCGCAGGCTCCGCGCCGGGCAGTCGGAACTCCAGCCGGCTCGATCCGGCTTCGCAGATCAGACGCGCCCGCTCGTCGCCCTCGATCAGGGTCACGCGCACGGACGGCGGCGGCTGCAGCGCAGACACGCCGGCGAACCCTGTTGCGGCGAAAACCGCAATACCAAGCGCCGCCGAGGCACCTTTCAGGAAAGGCTCAAGGCCGCGTCCGGCGGGCCGGACGTTGAAGGCGGCGCGTGTCGAATCACCCATGACCACGAAATTATCACGCGCCGCCGGGGAATGACTAACTCCCGGTTAATGTGAACATGATTATTCGTAAGCGTTTCATATATATGACTGTTTCGTCACCGGCGCCTTCGCGCCGCTTTAAGGTCTGCCGGGTATAGAAAGACGCCTCGCAGAACGCCGGAGAGCGACCATGTTTCAGCGCGCCCATGACTTGCGCCCCGCCGCCGCCGGCTTCGCCGCGCTCGCCGCAGCGATCCTTCTGGCTTACGCGCTCTCGGTCTGAGCCAGCGCCTGCGTGAGCGCTTCCAGCGTCGCGGGCACAGCAAGGCTCCGGTCCGGCCGGGTCAGTACGGCGGCCAGTTCGGGGCTCGGCTCGACCGGGCGTCCGATAAGGGGTTCCACGATCTCGGCGAACTTGAACGGATGCGCGGTCGCCGCCAGCACCCAGGGGCGCGCCGCGCGGGCTTCCGGAGACAGGCGCGCATGGGCCTCCGCAGCGGTGGCGGAGTGCGGACACCAGACATAGCCGGTGCGGTTGAAATCGGCGCGGATGCGCACGCGGATCGCCTTGTCGCTGACGCGTTCGACAGCGGGCGCGGTTCCGGCGCGTCCGGATTCGGTGAAGTCGAGCAGGCGCTCCATGTTGCTTGGCGCGCCGACATCCATGGCGTTGGCGATCGTCGCGACGGAGGCGAGCGGTTCGTAACGCCCGGTCTGCGCCCAGCGCGAGAGCGCGGCGTTGGCGTTCGTCGCCAGCACGACCGGCCCGATGGGAGCGCCCATGGCGCGGGCCAGCACGGCGGCGAAACCGTGTCCGAGATTGCCGGTGGGAATGATCAGGCCCGGTATCTCACCCGTTTCATCAAGCGCGGCCTGGGCGCCATGGGCGAGGAAGGCCGCTTGCGGCAACAGGCGTGCGATGTTGATGGAGTTCGCCGATGTCAGCCCGAAACGGGCGCTGGCGTCCGGATTGCGGAACGCCGTCTTCACCAGCGCCTGGCAGGCGTCGAAATCGCCATCGACCTCGAAGGCCTGAACCGGCGGCGCCCAACAGCACAGCTGATGGCGCTGGAACGCCGAGACGCGTCCCTTCGGAAACAGGATGCCGGCCGCCAGACGCTCGCGGCCCTCGACCGCACAGCCGACAGCGCCTCCGGTGTCCCCGGACGTCGCCGCGAGAACCGTCAGGCGTTCGCCCGAGGCCTCTGCAAGCCGTGAAAGCGCAGCCGCCAGAAAGCGCGCGCCGAAATCCTTGAACGCGCCGGTCGGCCCGTGGAAAAGCTCGAGCGCGAACAGGCGGGGCTGTTCCGGGTCCGGGCGCACAAGCGGCAGGTCCAGATCCAGCGCCTCTTCGCACATCGCCTCGACGGCGTGCGCCAGCGGATCGCCGTCGAAGAACGGGGCGATCAGGCGATAGGCCGTTTGCGGAAGGCGCTCGCCCGGCGCCGGTGCTGCGCGCGGCAGGTCTTGCGGCATGTAGAGCCCGCCGTCCGGCGCGGCGCCGCTGCGGATCGCTTGCGACATCGTAACGGCCGGCGCCTCGCCGCGCGTGCTGTAAAGCTTCACGACACCGCCTCCACCCGCGCGCCCTCGGAATCCATCGGGGCCTGATAGATGTCGGCGTCAACGCCGCGCGCGGAGAAGGCCGCCTTCATCGCGTCGCCGACAGCCCGCGCCTGCGCTTCGGGCGCGAGCGCGAACACGCTCGGACCGGATCCCGAAAGCGAACCGCCCAGCGCCCCGGCTTCGATCGCAGCCGCCTTCACCGCGGCCAGTCCCGGCACCAGATGCGCGCGCTGGGGCTCGATCAGCACGTCCTCAAGCCCAAGCCGGATGAGCGCATGATCGTTCAGCACGCAGCCGGCTGTGAAGGCGGCGATGCGGCGCGCGTGCTCGACGGCTGTCTGAAGCGGCGTTTCCGCAGCGAGCGCGGCGCGGGCGGCCTGTGTTTCCACCTTCAGCGCCGGGTGAACGAGCACGGCGGAAAGCCCCTTGGGGCCGGGCAGCCGCCTGACCGCGTCCGGCGCCTCGCGGGCGGCGATGACGAGCCCCCCGAACAGACTGGCCATGACGTTATCCCATGGCGGCGGGTCCGCGGAGGCGCGTTCGCCCTCGATGGCGCAGGCCAGAAGCTGCGGCGGCGTCAGGTTCGCCGCCCCCCGCGCCAGCGCCAGCGCGTTCAC
>CAZLOV010000059.1:0-12775 GCA_964561235.1 uncultured Caulobacterales bacterium | reverse complement strand
GAAGCTGCGGTTGTCGTTCGCGGTTTTCTTGGACATCGACACCCTCTCGGCCAGCTCCCCCGGGCTGCAGGTCCGGTCATCGTTAACGCGCAACACAAAGCCGCAAGCGACTTGGTCCCGGGCCTTCAGGCGCGGACAAGCCGACGCGGGCGTTAAACTCTTGATCGAACCAATGTCAGCCGCTCGGAGCGGTTAGTGAAGGAGGGAGATATATCACAGAAATACAAAACAACCAAGCGCAGACGCGCCAAACCGCCCATCTCGGAACGAGACGGGTTAAGCCTTCGTGAAAATCCCCTGCAAGGGCCGCGCCGTTCAGCCGGCCGGCTTTTCGGAGAAGTATTTCTCGAGCTTGCCGGTGACCTGATCCCATTCCGCAGCGTCGGCGGGCGGGTCCTTCTTCACAGTAATGTTAGGCCAGGCCTCCGCGTATTTCGCATTCAGCGCGACCCATTTGCCGTCCGGATCGTCCTCGGTGTCGGGCTTGATCGCCTCGACGGGGCATTCCGGTTCGCACACGCCGCAATCGATGCACTCATCAGGATGAATGACGAGCATGTTCTCGCCCTCGTAGAAGCAGTCCACGGGACAGACTTCCACGCAGTCAGTGTATTTGCAGCGAATGCAGGCGTCGGTGACGATGTACGTCATCGCAAGTCGCGTCCTTAGATCGGTAAACCGGGCCGGGCTGGAAGCCGCAGCGATCGGGACATGGCCAATACGCGCAGCGATGTCAACGCTATGACGCGGACGCATCCCGGGCGTCGGCGCGCGCCTTCGCCCGGGCGCGCGCGTCAGCGCGCTCGCGGTCGCTGACGGCGAGCAGCGGCCCCAGACGGCGCAGCAGGCTGTCTTCGTGCGCGTCGTTTTCGCCGTCGGCGAGCGCAATCGCGAACAGATGCTCCATCAGCGCGAGCCGCGTCTCCTTGGGCAGCGCCTTCACCTTGTTAGTGAAGCGATGGTGGTCGACGGCGTGCTCCGCAAGCGGCTCGGCGCGTACAAGCAGTTCGGCGACGGCGGCTTCGTCGAGGTCGAACGCAGCCATCAGGGCCTGCTTGATGCGCGTCTCCTCGACATTGGCGTAGACGCCGTCGGCCAGCGCGGTCTCCACCATGAGCGCCGCGGCGGCGGTCTGTGCGTCGATCTCTTCGCCTTCGGGCTCTTCGGACCGCCCGAACAGGCCCTTGATCTTGTCCAGCATCACAATTCCTCTTCGATTACGGTGAGGATGTAGGTCGTTTGCGCCTCAGGCGCAGGGCCCCGGCGGTCGGGCAGGCGCGTCACCTCGATCCGCGACAGCTTTCCGCGCCATCGCAGGATCAGGATGTCGCCCGCAGCGACGCCGGCGGAGGCCTTGGAAAGACGGCGCACCTGGCCGGCCCGATCCAGCCTGACGCCGCCCTTCTCGACGAACGCACCGGCGAGCTGTCGCGACTTGAAGAAGCGCGCCCGGAAGAGAAAGACATCCGCGCGCAGGCTTTCCAGCGGCTCGCTCACGCGCGCGACGTCCTCGGCTTGCGGCGCGCGGGTTTGCGCGCGGCGCTCCGGCGGCGCGGCGGATCCGCGCGCGCCAGAGACAGCTCGGCCAGCTTGGCGAACGGCGTATCGCCGACGGGCGGCGCCGGCGCCTCGCGCGGTGCGGGTTCGCGCTTGCCGCGGCCCCAGAGCTCGGCCTCGATGCGCCCGTCATCGGCCCTTTTCAGCCGCTTGTAGCCAAGCGAGCGCAACACGCCGCGGAAATCCTCCGGGCCGGCGCCGATCAGGTTCATCATGGGCGGCGAGGGGTGGAAACGGCCCTTGGGCGCGCTCTCGCTCGCCACAGCGCGCGCTTCGCGGATGAGACCGGCGAGGCGTTCGAGCATGTCGAGCCGCACCGCAAGCGGGCCGCAGCGCAGATAACCCGCCGCGGCGAGCGCGGTCGCCTCCGGCTCCGCCGGAAGGCTTGCGCGCCCCGGCGGCGGCGCAGCGAAACGCTCCGCCTCGCCGCGGTGCACGCTGTCGAGGAGCGCGTTGAGCCGCGCGGGACCCGGTTTCACCAGCGCCGGCAGGAAGACGGCGTGCTCGCCGATCCTGACGCCGGCTTCACGCAACTGGCGGCGTTCGGCGCCGGAAAGCTCGGCGAGATCGGAGGCGAGTTCGCCGCGTCCGGCCGCCCCGCCGCGTTCGATCAGACGATAGGCGACGCCGCGCGCAAGCCCCGTCAGCGCCGGAGCGCCCGAGCCGGAAACCCGCGCGCGAAGACCAAGCAGGGGCTTGAGTTCGCGCGCCGCCAGCGCGGCCGCAAAGGCCTCGAGCCTGCGCTCGGCGCGCGCGCGCGCATCCGGGGCGCCCATCTCTCCGCCGATCAGCCTTGCCGCCGGGGCGTAGGCGTCCGCGGACGGCTCGAGCCGGCCGACGGGCTGATCCTCCCAGTAAAGCCGCGCATCGTCCTCGAGCCGCAAAGCCGCGTCGTCGGCTGCGGCGAGGCGGCCGAGCCGGCGGTTGATCTCCGGACGCACCGCCTTTTCCGCCGCCGCGCGCACCGTCCGGGCGGCGAGCCCGGCGGCTGCAGCGGGATCGGCGCGGAACGACAAGGCCTCGATGCGGCCGACGAAATGGCCCTCCACGACAACCTCGCCCTGCGCGTCCACGCCCGCAGCCAGATCGGCCTTCTCGCGCAGGCCCTTCACGAGCGCGGAGGTGCGGCGGTCGAGAAAGCGCGCGACAAGCTGCTCGTGAAGCGCGTCGGAAAGCTGATCCTCGACCTCGCGCGTGCGCTCACGCCAGTAAGCGGCGTCTTTCAGCCAGTCCGGACGATTGGCTGCATACGACCAGGTGCGCACATGCGCCAGACGCTGGGAGAGCGCGTCCACGTCGCCGGTGAGCCTGGAGACCCGCTTGAGCTGGGCGTCGAGCCAGGCGTCCGGCAGCGCGCCGTCGCGGGTCATCAGATAGCCGAAGATCGTCTTTATCAGGCCGGCGTGCTCCTCCAGCGTCGTCTTGCGGAAGTCCGGGATGCGGCAGACATCCCACAGGCGCGCGGTTCCGCCCTTCGCCCGCGACAGCTCGCGAACCTTTCCGTCGCGCGCGAGAACCTCAAGCACGTGTTCGTCGAGCGCGCCGCGCACGCGCTCCAGCGCCGGATGCGGGGACGGACGCTGCAGCGAGTTCCGCAGCGCCTCCATGTTGGACAGGTCGGGTTGGTGGTCGCGCCAGACCAGCTTGAGGACAGGGTCGAAATCATGGTTCTCGACCGCCTCGATCATCTCCGCATCGAGCGGGCGCGCATCGGCGCTCTCGCCGAACGTGCCGTCATTGCGGAAGCGGCCGGCCCGGCCGGCGATCTGTCCGATCTCGTCGGCGCGCAGGCGCCGGCGCCGGCGTCCGTCGAATTTCGAGAAGGCGGCGAAGGCGACATGGTCGACATCCATGTTCAGCCCCATGCCGATGGCGTCGGTGGCGACGAGATAATCCACCTCGCCGGACTGGTAGAGCTCGACCTGGGCGTTGCGCGTGCGCGGGGAGAGCGCGCCCATCACCACCGCCGCCCCGCCGCGCTGGCGGCGGATGATCTCGGCGATCGAGTAGACGTCCTCGGCGGAGAAGGCGACGACCGCAGAGCGCCGCGGCAGCTTGGTGAGCTTCTTCGCGCCGGCGTAGGAAAGCTGTGAAAACCGCTCGCGGCGCGTGAAATCCGCTTCCGGGACCAGCCGGCGCAGGATCGGCTCCATCGTGGCCGAGCCCATGAACATGGTCTCCTCCACCCCCCGCATGTGCAGGACGCGTTCGGTGAAGACGTGGCCGCGATCTGGATCGGCGCAAAGCTGCACCTCGTCCACGCCCACGAAGGCGAAGCGCCGATCGGTCGGCATCGCCTCCACCGTGCACACGAAATAGCGCGCATTGGGCGGGACGATCTTCTCCTCGCCCGTGACGAGGGCGGCGGCGCGCGCGCCCTTGGCCTTGACCACCTTGTCGTAGATTTCGCGCGCGAGCAGACGCAGCGGCATGCCGATCACGCCGGAGGACCGTCCAAGCATGCGCTCGAGCGCAAGGTGGGTCTTGCCGGTGTTGGTCGGTCCGAGGACCGCCGTCACCACGCCGGATCGGGTCATGGCGCCGCTCCTTCGCCCGCAACATAGGTTGCGCCGCCCGGCGCGGTAAGGCGTGCGTGCACGCGGATCCACAAGGGAAGCCGCGGGTTTACCGCTCCACGATCACGTGCTCGGCGCGCACGTTGAAACTTCCAACCGGCGCCGGCGCCTGGTAGCGGACAGGCACATAGCTTCCCTCGATCGGGGCGAGCCACATGGTCACGGGCCGCTCGAGCTCTTCAGCCGTGGGACGGTCGCCCGGATCATAGCCGTTGATGGGCTCCAGCCAGGCCCGGCACACCAGCGCCTCGCCGCGCCAGGCGTTGGTGCGCACCCGGTCGCGTCCCCCGTTTTCCAGCCGCAGATCATAGCGCGCCTTGCCGTCAAACACCGGCAGCCGGCCTTCGCACGCGCCTGTCGTGACCGCCGGGGAGACGAGCGACAGGCTCAGCAGCGCGGAGATCGGATCAATGGCGCCTTCGCGTTCGGCGTCGCTGGCGGGCGGTTCTCCCATGGAGCCGAAGGGCGGGTTCACGTCCGGCATGGCGCGGCCGCCGTCGAAATTGATGCCGACGACGCGGCCCTTGTCGCTCGATGCGTTGATATGCTCATACCGCCAGGGCGCGAGCGCCGCCCCGCGGCGGTATCCGCTGACTTCCGCGGTGATGTCGGTGTCGTCGAACCAGCGCAAGAGGCCCGCGCTCTGGAAGCGCGCCGCCGCCGAGTAGGTCCCGTCGGGAAACACGGCGTTCAGGTGGATGTCGGCGACCGGCAGGATGGTGATCGAGCCGGAATACGAAACCTCGATCCGCGCGGGCGGCTCGGCGGCGTTCACCGGCGCGGCGGGATCGGCGACGGCGAGAATGGCGGAAAGGATTGCGGCGGACGGCATGACTGGTGCTCCGTTGGCCCCCGGTTACCCGTAACAAGCCTGCAATCGTGGCCGCAAGAAGGAGGCGCGCGCGCTTGACGGCGCAGGGACGGGCCGGTAAAGACCCCGCTTCGCGCGCCGGGGCGGCAGGCTTCAGCGCGCGATCTCGTTTGAACCGTTACTGTTTGAGGGTAGCGCCATGTCGCGCCGTTGCGAACTGACCGGGACCGGGCCGATGAGCGGCAACAACGTGTCCCACGCGAACAACAAGACGCGCCGCCGCTGGCTGCCGAACCTGGTGGACGTCACCCTCGCCTCGGACACGCTGGGCCGCGCGTTCAAGATGCGCGTCGCTGCGAAGGCGCTTCGCTCCGTCGATCATATGGGCGGTCTCGACGTCTTTCTCATGAAGGCCGACGACGCGGATCTCTCGCCGAACGCACTGAAGATCAAGCGCGAGCTCAAAAAGGCCGCCGCCGAAGCCTGACGCCGGCGCGCGAACGCGGCGAATTGCACGCCCGCCTCCGTCGAGGCGGGCGTTTTCACGCCGGGGCTTCGCATTCAGCCGCAAAACGTCCTAGCCTTCACTTTACCGAAACACGAAACGACTTCCGGGGAGCCGCCATGATCCGCCTGACCGCCGTCCTTGCCGCCGGGGCGATCCTTACGGCGTGCTCCCAGCCGGAACCGCTGGCGCAAGCCAATCCCGCCGGCGCGACGGGCATCGAGCGCATCTTTTCCGGCGGCCCGATCCATACCGGACTTGAAGGCGAGGCCGCCACGGCGGAAGCCGTCGGCGTGGACGACGGGCGGATCGTCTATGTCGGCGATCTCGCCGGCGCGCAGGCGCTCGCCGGCACGGTGACGGATTTCGTCGATCTTGACGGCGCGGCGATGTTTCCGGGCTTCACCGACAGCCATGTGCACGTCATCGGCGTCGGCCAGCGCGAACGCAATCTGAACCTGGAAGAGGTCGACTCGATCGCCGCCCTCCAGTCCGCCGTGCGCGAGGCGGCGCGCGACGAAACCGCCACCGTCATCCTTGGACGCGGCTGGATCGAAACCCATTGGCCGGAAGCGCGTTTCCCGAACCGCGACGATCTCGACGCGGCCGAGGCCGAACGCCCGGTCATCCTGGTGCGCGCCGACGGCCACGCCCTGGTCGCCAACTCCGCCGCGCTCGAGGCGGCCGGGATCACCGGCGAGACCCCGGATCCCGACGGCGGCGAGATCCTGCGCGATGAAAACGGCCGCGCCACCGGCATGCTGATCGACACCGCGATGTATCCGGTCGAAGCGCTTGTCAGCGAGCCGGAAGGCGAGGAGCGCGCCAATCTCTATCAGCTCGGCGCGGAAGTGCTTGCGGCGTCGGGCTGGACCGGCGTGCACGACATGAGCGTGAATTACGGCGATGTCGACATCATGGCCTCACTGGCGGAGGCGGGCCGTTTCCCGATCCGCACCTATGTCAACGTCAATCCGGGCGATTATGACGCGCTCGCCGCCGTCGCGCCGCGCATCGACGCCGGAGGCCGCGTCATCACGCGCTCGGTCAAGGTCTATACCGACGGCGCGCTGGGTTCGCGCGGCGCGGCGCTGATCCAGCCCTATTCCGATGCGCCGGGCTCTTCGGGACTTCTGCTGATGCAGCAGGAGGAAGCCGTCGGCCTGTTCGAGCGCGCGCTGCGCGACGGGATCCAGATCGCCACGCACGCCATCGGCGATCGCGGCAACCGGCTGACGCTGAACTGGATGGAGGAAGCCTTCGCCGCCGTCCCGGACGACGCCCGTGCGGTCGCTGATCCGCGCTGGCGCGTCGAACACGCCCAGGTGCTGAGCCTTGAGGATCTGCCGCGTTTCGCCGAACACGGGATCATCGCCAGCATGCAGCCCTCCCATGCGATCGGCGATCTTCACTTCGCTCCGGCGCGGCTGGGCGCCTTGCGTCTTGAAGGCGCCTACGCCTGGCGCTCCATCGTCGACAGCGGCGCGCTCATCGCGGGCGGCTCGGACGCCCCGGTCGAGCGCGGCGAGGCCCGCATCGAGTTCTACGCCGCGACCGTGCGGCGCGATCTCGACGGCTATGCCGGGGAGAACTGGAACCTCGACGAGCGGGTGGACCGTGCGACCGCGCTGAAGATGTTCACGCTATGGCCGGCGATCGCCTCGTTCCGGGAGGACGAGCTCGGCACGATCGAAGTCGGCAAGATCGCGGACTTCTCGGTGTTCGACACCGATCTGATGACCGCGCCGGACGAGGCTCTCAAGGATGCGCGTCCGGTGATGACCGTCGTCGACGGCGATGTGGTCTTCCGCGCGGACTAATCCCGCCGGCGCGAGAGCGGGTGCGCGTCGTTGACGAGCGCCCGCAGGCGCTCCTCCAGCACATGGGTGTAGATCTGGGTTGTCGACACGTCGGCATGGCCCAGAAGCGTCTGGACGCTGCGCAGGTCCGCGCCGCGTGCGAGCAGATGCGTGGCGAAGGCGTGCCGGATGACATGCGGGCTTACTTTCGCGGGATCGAGCCCCGCTTCGATCGCCAGCGCCCGCAGAAGCTGGGCGAAGCGCTCGCGCGTCAGATGTCCGCCGCCGGCGCGCTGCGAGGGGAAGAGATAGCGTTGCGCCTTGGCGCGCTTTTCGCCGTCGGGCAGGCGATCGAGCCGGACCTTCCGCCACGCCTCGACGGCGCGCAGCGCCGCATCCGTCAGCGGGGTCAGGCGTTCCTTGCCGCCCTTGCCCTTCACGACGATCACGCGTTCGGCGCGCGCGAAGGCGGAGGCGGGCAGGCTGACCAGCTCGCTGACCCGCAGACCGCCCGCATAGAGGATCTCCAGCAGCGCGCGCATGCGCAGACCCTCGAAATCCTCCCGGCCTTCCAGCGCCTGGAACAGCGCGTCGACTTCCGCTTCGCTGAGCACCTTGGGCAGCGCGCGCCCGCGCCGGGGTGCGGCCAGCGGCGCGGAGGGGTCGTCGCTGCGGCGGCCTTCCTTGAGGAGAAAACGATAGAAGCGCCGCATCGCTGAGAGGCGCCGCGCCGCCGTCGCTGCCGAAAGGCCGTCGGCCTTCAGGCTGGACAGCGCCGTTTCCAGATCCGCCGTGCTGGCCGCGTCCAGATCGCCGCCGGGCGTGCGAGCCGCCATGTCGGCGAGATCGCGCGCATAGGCCTCAAGGGTGTGTTTCGACGCCCCGCGCTCGGCGGCCATCATGTCGAGAAACAGCGCCGTGCTCGCCTGGCTCAAGCGGTCTCCTCGGCGACCAGCTCCAAAGCCATCCGCAGCGCCAGTTCGCGAAGCCCCGCGGCGTGCAGCGCCGCGCCCGCCGCGGCGTAGGCGGCGGGGTCCTCCGGCGTCTGTTCGATCAAGGCGGCGGCCAGCAGCACCGCTTCGCCCTTCGCCCCCGCAGCGCCGGCCAGAAGCGCTTTAGCCGGCGCGACGGTTCGCGGCGAGGGCGGAGCCTCTGCCGGAGCTTGCGTATCTGCCGCGTCCGCCGGAGCGGGCTCGGCGGCGTCTCCAGCCGGGTCGGGCGCGGGTTGCGGTTGCAAGGCGAGGCGCAGGCTCGCCGGCTGGGCGGCCCCTGCGCCGGCCAGCAGCGCCGCCTGGCGCAGGCGCTCCGGCGCGCCGCCTTCGATGCGCGCGGCCATGAGCGCGATGAAGGCGGGCCGGTCGACATCGCCGCGGGCGATGTCGATGGCGAAATCAAGCGCGACCAAGACGCCGGGCGGCGGCGCCGTCCACGGCGCGTCCGGCGCCTCAGGCAGGCTTTCCGGAGCTAGCCCGGCCGGGCCGTCGCCCGAGAGGACGGCGTCGGCGTTGTAACCGGCGAAGGGCTCCGACTCGTCGAACCCCGGCAAGGGGGCGGGCGGGCCGTCCTCGAGCGCGCGCCGCCAGCGCTGCGCCGTCTCCGTGTCGCCCGCCAGCGCGGCGGCGAGGGTGAACCGCACCCCATGCTCAAGCGTTTCCCCGTCCAGCGGCAGAAGCGCGATTTCGGGTCCGTAGGCGGCGGCGGCGTCCGCGAACGCCCCCTGCGCGGCGGCGTCGGCAAGCCGCAAGGCGAGCGCGCGCGCGGCGATTTTCCGGTCGATGTCCTGCTGGACAAGCGCGCCAAGGGCGGCGGCGCGGGCCGGCCCGTCGAGTTCGATCGCAGCCTCAAGCGCCGCCTCGACGGCGTTCGGCAGGCGGATCTCAGGCCCTGCGGACGCCGCGGCGCGTTGCACGTAGGCTGGCGCGTCCTCGGCCGTCTCGATGAAGGCGGCGGGCCGGGCCTCCCGGGCGAGCGCGAGGTCGAGGCCGGTTCGCGGCGCGGCCGGCTCTCCGACCGCGCGACCCAGAATCACTTCGTCCAGCAGGCTGTCGAACCGTTCGTCCGGCTCGGCGCTTCGGGCGAGTTCCGCGGTCAGTTCGGCGGCGCGCTCGGAGCCGTTCAGCGCCAGGCAGGCTGCGCGCGCGCGCAGCCAGTAGGGCGCCTCCCGGCCGGAGATCAGCGCATCGGCGGAGCGGCAGGCTTCCGCGTTGCGCCCGAGCGCGAAGGCGGCTTCGGCGAACACTTTCGAAAGAGCGGCGCTTTCATTGATGCGCGGGGTGCGCTCCAGCAGCGCATAGGCGGTGTCCGCGCGGCCGAGGCCAAGAACGCGCTCGGCGCGCAGCGAGGCGAGTTCGGGCACGAGCCGGGCGTTTCGCGGCGCGTCTCCCGCCGAGGTCAGCGCTTCGGCCGCCAAACGGGCTGCGGCCGCCGACGTCCAGCCGCCGCGCGCGGCGCCGGGCAGCGCCAGGA
Organism: uncultured Caulobacterales bacterium; assembly: GCA_964561235.1. Classification (GTDB taxonomy): domain Bacteria; phylum Pseudomonadota; class Alphaproteobacteria; order Caulobacterales; family Maricaulaceae; genus JBCBSP01. The sequence continues at coordinate 3,061 of CAZLOV010000059.1, read as the reverse complement.
ACGCGGCGCGCAGGCTTTCCGCTTCCCCGGAAGACCAGACGTCGCCGCCAAGGCCGCCGCCGGCTGGAACCTCCAGCGGGTCGATGTCGCCAAGCTCGCGCACCTCGATGGCGGGCGGCTCCGGCTCGCTCGAAGGCGCTTCCAGCGGACGCTGGGCGGCGGCCGGCGCCGCGGCCAGCGCGGCGGCGGCGCATGCGAGCAGCAGGACGCGCTCAGCTCTGCATCTGGTCGGTGACATCGATCCGGATCTCTTCGCTTGAGGGCTCAAGCCCTTCCGCCATGACCACGAGCGCTCCGAAGCCGGCGAGCGCCAGCACCGCCAGAACCGCCGCACCGATCAGGAAACCGCGCATTGCGCCTCGCTCCGCTTGTTCGTGTTCTCCGCCCCCGTCGGGCGCGCGCACCATAGCCGTGCAATCGGGGCGATTTCCAGACGAGCCGTCGCAAGAGGCGCACGCCGATTGCTCCAGCCTGCGCGGCTCGCCTATACGGGGAGGGTCATGGGTCATGCAGATGTCGCAAACCGGATCGGGCGGCCGGTCGTCCTTGTCGGGCTCATGGGCGCGGGCAAGACGACCGTGGGGCGCAGGCTCGCCCGGCGGCTCGGCTGGCCGTTTCGCGACGCCGACGCGGAGGTTGAGGCCGCCGCAGGCCGCACGGTCGCCGAGATCTTCGAGGATTTCGGCGAGGCCGCCTTCCGTGACGGAGAACGCAAGGTCATCGCCCGCCTGATCGAAACCGAACCCCGCATGGTGCTCGCGCTCGGCGGCGGCGCCTTCGCCGATTCCGAAACGCGCGCCCTGCTGAAGGACCGCGCGCTTTCCGTCTGGCTGCGCGCAGACCTCGACACGCTGATGGAGCGCGTCTCCAAGCGCGACACGCGCCCGCTTCTCAAGGCGCCCGATCCGCGCGCGGTGATGGCCGGTCTCATGGAGGCGCGCGAAGCGGCCTATGCGCAGGCCGACATTCATGTCGACAGCGACAGCGCCTCTCACGACGCCACCGTCGAGGCGATCATGGGGCGGCTCGAGCGGCTCTTCGGGGGGGAGGCGGCGGAATGAGCGCCATCCGGATCGTGCCGGTGGAGACGAAAGGCGGACGCTATGACGTGCTCGTCGGCGACGGCGCGCTCGACGCGGGCGCCGGGCGCCTCGCCGGGCTCAGCCCTCGCGGCAAGGTCTTCGTCGCCGCCGACGAGGCGGCCCTCGGGCTGCACGGCGATCGTCTCAACGCCGCGCTCGCCGCCGCCGGACTGACATGCGAGACCATTGCGATCCCGGGCGGCGAGGCGGCGAAGAGCTGGCGCGGGCTGGAGGCGCTGTGCGACGCGCTGCTTGATCTCGGCATGGAGCGCGCCGATCCGCTGATCGCCTTCGGAGGCGGCACGATCGGCGATCTCGCCGGCTTCGCCTCCGCAATCGTGAAGCGGGGCACGGTCTTCATCCAGATGCCCACCACCCTGCTCGCCCAGGTCGACAGCTCGGTCGGCGGCAAGACCGGCGTCAACACGCGCCATGGCAAGAACCTTATCGGCGCGTTCCATCAGCCGGCGCTCGTGCTGGCGGACACCGGGCTGCTTGCGACGCTGCCGGAACGCGAGCTGCGCGCCGGCTATGCGGAGATCGTGAAGGCGGGGCTCATTGGCGACGCAGCCCTTTTCGAATGCCTCGACGCGCTGAAGGCGGAGGCGCTGTCGCCCGGCGCGCTTTCGGGCTTCATCGCGGAGGCGGTCGCGTTCAAGGCGCGGATCGTTGCGGAAGACGAGACCGAGAAGGGGGTCCGGGCGCTGCTCAATCTCGGACACACCTTCGCCCACGCCTTCGAGGCGGAAGCCGCAGCCGGGACGTTGATCCACGGCGAAGCCGTCGCGGCGGGGCTTGGTCTCGCCTTCGCCTATTCTGAACGGATCGGCGCCTGCGAATCCGGCGCGGCCGACCGTGTGCGCGCGCATTTTTCCGCCGCAGGCCTGCCGGCGCGCGCGGGTGATCTGCCCGGCGGCCCCTACGACGCCGGGCGTCTGGCCGAGCGCATGGCGCATGACAAGAAAAACGCAGGCGGCGCCATCACGCTTGTTCTCGCGCGCGCCCCCGGAGACGCCTATATCCACCCCGGCGCGGACCGCGCTGATCTTGTAGATTTTCTGAAGGCTGAACTTTCATGATTGCGGCCGCCGCGATCCTGCTTCCCGCTGGACTCACCGTGAATTTCCAACCCTGGATGGGCTGGAGCCTCGGCGCCGTTCTCGGGCTCATCCTGTTTTCCGGCTTCTTCTCCGGCTCGGAGACGGCGCTCACGGCGACATCGAAGGCGCGCATGCTCGCGCTGGAGAAGGACAAGGACGCCCGCGCCCGGCGCGTGAACACGCTGATCGCCGACCGGGAAAGCCTGATCGGCGCAATCCTGCTCGGCAACAATCTGGTCAACATCCTCGCCACGGCGATCGCCTCGGCGGTGTTTCTCGCGATGTTCGGCGAAGCGGGCGTGCCGATTGCGACCTTCGTCATGACGGTGCTGGTCGTCGTCTTCGCCGAGGTGCTGCCCAAGACCTATGCGCTGTCCAACCCCGACCGCATGGCGCTGGCCGTCTCGCTGCCCTTGCGCATCGTCGTGACGGTGTTTTCGCCGATCGTCGCTGCGGTGCAGGTGGTCGTGCGCGGCGCGCTCAAGCTCGCCGGCGCCGCGGTGGAGGGGCCTGTGCTCTCCTCGCATGAAGAGATCCGCGGCCATATCGACCTGCACCATCACGAGGGCGGCGTGGTGAAGACCGACCGCGACATGCTCGGCGGCGTTCTCGACCTGCGCGAGCTGACCGTCGACGACGTGATGGTCCACCGCAAGGCGCTGCACATGCTCGACATCGACCAGCCGACCGGCGCGTATGTCGAGGCGGCGCTGTCGAGCCCGCATACGCGGTTGCCGCTGTTCAAGGGCGATCCCGAGAACATCGTGGGCGTGCTGCATGCGCGCGATCTCGCCCGGGCGCTGCACGAAGCCGGCGGCCGCGCGGAGGATGTCGACATCGACGGGGTCAAGCGCGAGCCCTGGTTCGTGCCGGAGACGA
>CAZLOV010000058.1:0-12826 GCA_964561235.1 uncultured Caulobacterales bacterium | reverse complement strand
GCGGTTGCACGGGCACAGCTCGTCGGTCTGCAGGGCGTCGAGCACGCGCAGCGTGTCTTCGGGGTTGCGGCCGACATTGAGGTTGGTGGCGTAGACGTGCTGGATGACGCCGTCCGGGTCCACGATGTAGGTGTAGCGGTAAGCCACGCCTTCAGGCGAACGGATGCCGAGCGTGTCCACGAGCGAGCCGGTCGTGTCGGCGAACTGCCACTGGTTGAGCTCCTTGAGGTCCGGGTGCTCGCGGCGCCAGGCCAGCTTGCAGAACTCGTTGTCGGTCGAACCGGTCATGACGACGGCGTCGCGGTCGTCGAACTCGTCGTTCAGGTTGGCGAAAGCGACGATCTCGGTCGGGCAGACGAAGGTGAAGTCCTTCGGATAGAAGACGATGACCTTCCACTTGCCCGGGAAGCTTTCCTGGGTGATCGGCTCATAGGCCGACTCGCCATTCTGCTCGTGCTGCATGAATTTCGGCTTCACGCCGACGACTTCGAATTCGGGGAGCTTGTCGCCAATGCCCAGCATGTTCCGGTCTCCTTGTTGATCGCATTCCGAAGCCGGGTTCACGCTTCCGTGACCCGGCGACACGCGTCATATGGCTGCTGCAGCGCAATAAAGCCAATGGATTGTCTCTAGGTGGGCCATAGCCTAATTCTATAGCCATGAGCATGAACCTCCCGACGCTTCGACAGCTTCAGTTCCTCATCGCGCTGGCCGAGCACGGCTCGTTCTCGCGCGCGGCGGAAGCCTCGCACGTGACCCAACCCACGCTTTCTGCAGGCATAAAGGAGCTCGAGACCATTCTCGGGGCCGTGCTTGTCGAACGCAGCGCGCGCGGGGCCTCGCTGACCCCGGCGGGCGAAGCCGCCGCGCGGCGCGCGCGCGTGATGATCACCGAGGCGGAGGATCTGGTGCATGCTGCACGCGCAGCAGGCGAACCGCTCGCCGGAGCGTTCCGGCTCGGCGTGATCCCGACCATCGCCCCGTTCCTGCTGCCCAAGGTTCTGCCAGCGCTTCGCGAGGGCTTCCCGCAGCTGGAGCTGTTCCTGCGCGAGGACCTCACCCAGCGGCTGGCGGAGGCGCTCAAGGACCGGCGGCTCGACGCCGCCCTGATCGCGCTGCCCTATGACGCGCCGGGGCTTGAGACGATGCCGATCGCGGAGGACGAGTTCCTGTTCGCGGCCCGCAAGGACCATCCGCTCGCCGGGCGCGAGCGCCTGACCCCGCAGGAAGTCGCCGGCGAGCCCCTGCTCCTTCTGGAGGACGGCCACTGCCTGCGCGATCATGCGCTGTCGGTGTGCGCGGCGGGCGGGGCGGCGGGACCGGCGGGCCGCCCGGACTTCGCGGCCACGAGCCTGCATACGCTGGTCCAGATGGTGCGCAACGGGCTGGGCGCGACCCTGCTTCCGAAGCTCGCCCTGGACGCGGGCCTGACCGATCAGCTCGATCTGGTGGTGAAGCCGTTCGACCCGCCCGTCTCCGGCCGCGAGATCGGCATGGCGTGGCGGAAAGGCTCCGCGCGCGCAGATGAGGCGAAGGCGCTGGCGAAAGCGGTGAGGCAGGCGCTCGCGCCAACGGCTCCTTAACCCGGCCCGGGCGATACGGGAGGCATGCCGCGCCGCACGATCCGCATCCTCTTTGTCTGCACCGGGAACATCTGCCGTTCGCCGATGGCCCAGGGCGTGGGCGAGGTGATGGCGGCGCGTTTCGGCAAGGACCTGGAATTCGACAGCGCCGGCACCGGCGACTGGCATGTCGGCGAAGCGCCGGATCCGCGCGCCGTCGCCGCCGCAAGCCTTCGCGGCTACACGATCGGCGACCAGTGCGCGCGCCAGGTCGACAATGACGACTTTTCCCGTTTCGACCAGCTCATCGCCATGGATGCGAGCCATTACCGCTGGCTGGTCACGGCGCGCGACGCGCGACGCCTGCCCGAGCGCCCGATCTCACGCCTGATGGACTGGTCGGTCGGCCTCGCCGGGCAGGACGTGCCGGATCCCTATTACGGCGACGCGGTCGCCTTCGATGCGGCGCTTGACCTCATCGAGAAGGGCGTGGACGGCCTGGTGCGCCGCATTTAGGCGATCAGCGGATACTCGGCTTCATCGACATAGCGATTGGGGCCGCGGTCGCGCCGCCAGCTTGAATAGAGATGGAAGCGGTCCGCGATGAACGGCTCGGAGCGATAGAGCCCGAGCCGCTTCTCGAACTTCTGCACCCGTTCAATGTCGGGGTTCTGAAGATACGCCACGGTCAGATGCGGGGTGTAGGTGCGGCGCTCGGTCTGGAGACCGGCCCGCCGCGCCGCCTTCTCGCACAGCCGCGCAAGCTCGAACAGCTCCGGCGGACCCTCCACCCCCAGCCACAGCACGCTGGGCGGATTGTTTCCAAAATGGCCGGCCGATTTCAGCCGCAGCTCGAACGGCGCGACCGAGATCCGGCCGAGCTCGTGGTCGAGCTCCATGGCGGCGGATTCATCCATCTCGCCATAGAAGCAGAGCGTGATGTGGAAATTCTCTTTCGGCCGCCATCGCGCGCCCGAGACGCCTTTCTGGAGAGGCTCGACGCGGATGGCGATCTCGTCGGGAACTGGAAGCGCGGCGAACAGGCGAACGGTCATGGCTCGAAACGATCAAGGCTCGCCCGCCGGGTCAAGCGCCGGGCCGCGGCCGCCGGATAAGCCCTGAAACTTGTAGGGGTAATTTCCAGCGTTCGCCGCCGGTTTCGCTTGAAACAGGGCCGGACCAACCTGATATTAGCGTCCAAGCGCCGTAATGGCGTGTGCATCAACCGCAAGACGGAACGGACATGAACGATTTTCGTTACGCCTCCCGCGCCGGGTATGACGCGCAGACCCTCGACACGTCGGTCGACCAGGGCCTGCGCAGCTTCATGCTGGGCGTCTACAACAAGATGGGTCTCGGCCTGCTTGTCTCCGCCGCGCTCGCCTATGTCGCCGGCACGGTGACGCCGGTGACGGCTCTCGTGTTCGGGACGCCGCTCATCTACGTGGTTCAGTTCGGCCCGATCGCGCTGCTGTTCGGCTCGATGTTCTTCATGCGCAACCCGTCTCCGGCGGGTTCGGCGCTGCTGTACTGGTCGATCGTCGCGCTGATCGGCACGGGCCTTGGCGTCTGGGTTCTGATGGCCACCGGCGGTCAGTCCGCCGAGACGCTGACCGGGACCGTCAGCGTGACCATGAGCACGATCGCGCAGGCCTTCGTGATCACCGCGGGCGCCTTTTTCGCGCTCTCGCTGTGGGGCTACACGACCAAGACGAACCTGCAGCCGCTGGGCGGCTTCCTGGTGATGGGCGTGTTCGGCGTGCTGGCGATCTCGCTGATCAACATCTTCTTCATCGAGAGCTCGGGCCTGCAGTGGCTGATCCAGTTTGCGATCCTCGGCCTGATGGCCGGCGTCACCGCCTGGCAGACCCAGAGCCTGAAGCTGTCCTATCACCAGATCGCGGGCGATCAGCGCTCGATGGCTGTGATGACCAATTACGGCGCGCTGAACCTCTACATCGCGTTCGTGAACATGTTCCAGGTCATCCTGATGATGCTGGGCAATCGCGAATAGGCGAGCGCCTGATGCGCAATGCGAAACGCCCCGGCTTTAGCCGGGGCGTTTTTCGTTTCAGGAGAGCTTCCAGAGCTGCTTGTCGAAAATCCGCATGACGCTGCGCAGATCATGGCCGCGCTTGAGGATCTGTCCGCCCTGGGCGACGATCTTGTAGGCGCCCTGCTTGCGCGCTTCGGCGGGCGTTTTCACGATGCGGTAGAGCGGGGCCTCGCTGGCGCGGCGGAAGATCGAGAACTCGCAGCGCTCTTTCAGGCCGTCGATGGCGTAGTCCCGCCATTCCCCGGCCGAGACCATGCGTCCGTAGACGTTCAGGATCACGTCCAGCTCCTGACGCTGGAACATGACGACGCTTTCCCTGGCGGCGGTGTTGGCTGCGTACATGTCCTCCCCGTATGATGCGGGCATGGTGGTCGCCATATCGTTCCCTCAGGGAACGGCTGCGAGGCCTTACGGCGAATTAATGCAGCGCCCTGATCCAGCCACAATTTCGTCGCGTCCCCGCCTAACGGCGAAACCAGCTTAAACGTGTCGGCCGGTTGCGCAAACGAGCGTCCGGATCTGGTTTCCAAGCCCCCCCAGCCCCCCGGATCGGGCGCCGCGGGGCCGGCCGGCGCCCAGACTCTCCCCTGAGAGACAGGGCGGCGCGGCTTTTCCCCGGCCAGCGCCGCCCTTTTTCTTCGCGCCGCCGCCAGGTCTCGCTAAGCCCGCGCCCGTGTGGCAGGTTGCGCGCGGTCGGGAATTCGCTCCGCCCGGAGGCACGCCGGCGCATGATCGTCGCGCAGGATCTGATCAAACGCTTCGGACCGCGCACCGCGGTCGACCGCGTCGGCTTCACAGCCGAACGCGGCGAGGTCGTCGGGCTGCTCGGTCCGAACGGCGCAGGCAAATCCACCACCATGCGCATGCTGGCGGGTTGTCTCGAGCCGGACGCCGGCGCAGCCTCGCTGGGCGGTTTCGATTGCGCGCTCCAGCGGCGAGAGGCCCAGGCGCTGCTCGGCTATCTGCCTGAAGGCGCGCCGGCCTACGCCGCCATGACGCCGCGCGGCTTTGTCCGCTTTCACCTGCGCGCCCGCGGCTTTTCCGGCGCCGCCCTGAAACGCGCCGAGGCCGACGCGATCGAGCGCGCCAATCTGGGCGAGCAGGCGGAGCGCGCCATCGGCAGCCTGTCCAAGGGCTATCGCCGCCGGGCCGCGCTCGCCGCGGCGATTGCGCACGACCCGCCGGTGCTGATCCTCGACGAACCCACCGACGGGCTGGATCCGGTCCAGAAGGACGGCGTGCGCGCGCTGATCCGCGCCATGGCGCCGAAGAAAGCGATCCTGCTCTCGACCCATCTGCTCGACGAGGTCGACGCGGTGTGCAGCCGGGCGGTCGTCATTGCCAACGGCCGGATACTCGCGGACGAGACGCCTGCGGAATTGGCGCGGCGAGGCCCTGACGGCTCGCTGGAAGGCGCGTTCAAGGCTCTGGTCTCGGGCGACCCGGCCCCGAGCGCGCCCGACGGCGCCCGGAGCGCAGCGGCGTGACGGGACTGCTGGCGGTCTACCGGCGCGAACTGGCGGCGTATTTCGAAACGCCGCTCGCCTTCGTGTTTCTCGCCGTGTTCGCCGGCGCTGCGCCCGCGCTCACCTGGCATGCCGGCGCGCTGTTCGAGACCGGCCGCGCGGATCTTGCGCCCATGTTCGACATGCTGCCCTGGATGCTCGTCGTCCTCATGCCCGCTCTCGCCATGCGCGCCTGGGCGGAGGAAATCGCCGCCGGCACGCTGGAGGGACTGATGGCCGCGCCGGTGGAGCTCTGGGCGGCGTCAGCAGCGAAGTTCCTCGCCGCCTGGAGCGTCGCGGCGCTCGCCCTTGCGCTGACCTTCCCTTTATGGATCGCGGTGAATTATCTCGGCGCTCCCGACAATCCGGCGATCGCCACCGCCTATCTCGGCGCGCTCCTGCTCGCCGGCGCCTATCTCGCGGTCAGCCAGGCGCTTTCAGCAGCGACCGGCAATCAGGTCATCGCCTTCGTGCTCGCCGCCGGAGCCTGTCTTCTCCTGACCGCCGCAGGCGCGCCCGCCGTCGCCGATCTGCTCACCGACCGGCTCCCGGGACCGCTTGCAGAGGGTCTCGCCGAGCTGTCGGCGCTGGCGCGCTTCGACAGCTTGCGCCGCGGCGTCGCCGATTTGCGCGACCTCGTCTACTTCCTCAGCGTGATCGCCGCGGGACTGACGGCGGCGGCGTGTCTCATCGGCGCCCGGCGCGGAGGCGCGGCATGAGTTCCACGCGGCATCTCGCCATCATTCTGATTTCGCTTGTGGCCGGGGTGATCGGGCTCAACCTGCTCGCAGGCGCGCAACTGTCCGGCCTGCGGCTCGACTTTACACAGGGCGGGCTCTATCGGCTGAGCCCTGCAACGGGAGAGGTGCTCGACGGTCTGGGCGAGCCCGTGCGGCTGGAGTTCGTCTATTCCCGCAGCGCCGCCGCGGACATCGCGCCGCTGCGCGCCCATGCCGCGCGCGTGCGCGAGCTGCTTCGCTCGATCGAGGCGCGCGCGCACGGCGGCGTGATCGTCGAGGAGCTCGAGCCTGAGCCGTTCTCGGAAACCGAGGACGAGGCCATCAGCGCAGGCCTTGAGCCGGTTGAACGCCAGAGCGGCGATTCCGTGTTTCTCGGCGTGATCGGGCGCAACGCCGTCGGCGAGGTCCGCACGCTGCCCTTCCTTGATCCCGCCCGGGACGCCCGGCTGGAGTATGATCTCGTCGAGCTTGTGGCTGCGCTCGACCGGGGCCGGCCGCCGCGTCTCGCCATCCTGAGCAGCCTCGGCCTTGAGGGTCCGGGCGAAGACAATCCGCTCATCGCAGCGCTCGGGCGCCGGTATGACCTGGTCTTCCTCGAGCCCGGCTTCACGGAGATTCCCGACGCCGACGCCCTTCTGGTGCTGCATCCTCCGGAACTCGACCCGGCGCGCTGGTATTTGCTCGACCAGTTCATGCTGGCGCGCGGGCGCGGGCTGTTCGTCGCCGATCCGCTTGCTCATCTGGCGCTGAAGCCGGATGCGGCCGGTTTTGCCCCGCTCGACGCCGTGCGCGCGTCCGATCTCGGCCCGCTGGGACCGGCCTGGGGGGTGCGCGTGGATACGCGCGTCGTTGCGGCCGATCCGCCCGCGGGACTGCCCGTGCAGATCGTCGAGGACGGACGCACCCGCACGCGCAGCTATCCGCTCTGGTTCGCCGCGCCGCCGGGTCAGCTTTCCGCAGCGCTGCCCGCAACGGCGGCCCTCTCCCGCGGAGTCAATCTCGGTTCGCCCGGGGTCATAGAGACCAGCGGCGCGGAGACCGGGCTGACGGCCGAGCCGCTGCTGACGACCAGCGCGGAGGCTGGCCGGATCGATATCGACATCGCCGCGCGGTCGCCGGCGCCGGGCGAGTTGCTGGAGGCTCATGAGATCGCACAGGATGCGCCGCTGGCGCTCGCCGTGCGGCTGAGCGGCGTCCTGCCGAGCGCCTTTCCCGACGGGCCCCCGGCGGAAGGCGACGTCCCGCTTGACCCCGCCGGCCACCGGGCGCGCTCGGACGGCCCCGCCGAGGTGATCCTGATCGCGGACGCCGACATCCTCGATCCCGCCTTTTTCACGGGCGGCGAGGCGGGTGAGATCATTGCGGACAATCTCGACCTGATGCTCAACCTGATCGACGCGCTGGCCGGCGACCGCGATCTCATGCGCCTGCGCGCCAAGCCCGACGCCTTGCGCCGGATGACCCGGGTGGACGATCTGCGCGCCGAGGCCGAGGCGCGCTACGAGGCGGTTTCCGCAGACTGGCGGAACCGGCTGGCTGAGGCTGAATCCGAGCTCGAAGCGCTGCGCGTGCAAGGCGCTGCAACCGCCTTCGGCGGCGCGGATCCTGAGGCGGCTCAGGCGGCCGCCCGGTTGCGCGCCGCCGTGGTCGAAGCGCGCGAGGGGCTGCGCGATGTCGAGCGCGGACTTCGCCGGGAGGTTGACGCGCTCAAGGGTGCCCTCGTGTTCTGGACGCAGTGGGTTCCCCCGCTTCTCGTCGCCCTTGCAGGCGTTCTGCTTGCCGTGCTGCGGCGGCGGAGGCGCGCATGAGTGCGGCGGCGAGCCCTGCGCGCCGGCGTCTGCGCGAGGCCGTGCTGGCCGCAGGGACCGCCTGCGGGCTGCTCGCCGCCGGCGTGGCCGCGAACGCGTTCGAGGCGGCGCGGCTGCGCGCAACAGACGGCGGCGAGCTTCTGGCCCCTGACTGGGCGGACGCCGCCGCGCAGGTGAGCCGGCTGGAGATCACAGGCCCGGAAGGCCCGTTCACCCTCGTTCGGGATGATGCAGGCGGCTGGCGGATTGCCGAGCGCGCCGGCCACCCCGCCGACGCAGCCGCCGTCGATGCGCTGGATGAGGCGCTGCGCTCATGGCGCACCGCACGCGCGATGACGCGCGACGCTGAGAAGTACGCGCGCCTCGGACTGGCGGCGCCTGGCGAGGAAAACGGCGGCGTCCGGCTCCGCGCCCTGCGCGCCGACGGCGAACCGGCCGTCGACATCGTCATCGGACAGGCGCCGGGCGGAGGCGGGCTCTATGCGCGGCGCGCAGGTGAAATGCGCACCTGGTCGGTCGAGGGCGAGGCGCTCACCCTCGGCCGGCCGTCTGACTGGATGGCGCTTGATTTCCTCAATCTCGATCCGCGCGCCATGGCCCGCGCCGAGGTGCAGCCCGAACGGGGGCCGGCCTATCTCATCCAGCGCGCCGGACGCACGCAGGAGATGTTTGAGCTGCGCCAGCCGCAGGACTGGCGCCTGCTCACCGGAGGTGCGGCGAACGGGGTTGGGCAGGCGGCCGCGCGGTTGCGCTTTCGCGACGTGCGCCCGGCTTCGGACTTCGAAGGACGCGCTCCGGCTGCGCGCCACGGGGCGGCGACGTTTTCAGGGCTTGGACTGACGCTGGACATCCACGCGGACGGAGCGACGCGCTGGGCCGTGGTTTCCGCGCGCGCGCTGGCGGACGACGCGGCGGCGCGGGCTGAACGCATCAACGCGATTGCACAAGGCTGGGCCTACCGGTTGAGCGAGGATGCGCACGAGCGACTGACGCGGCCGCTCGACCGCATGGCGGAGCCCTACCGGGCCGAAGCGCCGGAATAATGCGCCGCCGCCAGGATCGGTCCGCCCGGTCCCGCCTGCGCCAGCACCGCCACGGCCTGACCCTGGGGAGGCGGAAGCACGACGGCGTCAAACGCGCCTCCGCGCCATTCGCCTAGCCGCTCCAAGGAATTGACCATGTTGTACTGGATCATTTCCTTGCCGCGATTGGGGCCGGACTCAATCACCATGCGCTCCGCGCCAGGTGTGAAAACCACGCGCCAGAGCGTCAGCGCCTGCGTTGCAGGTTCGCCTTCAAGCGACAGCGTCAATCCGGCCCCGTCGTCCGTCAGGCGTGCGCGCAGCGGCGTGGCCGGGGCCTCAAGGATTCGTTCAAGCACCGCTTCGGGTTCGAACTGGATCATGTCCGGCGCGCCGTTGATCACGAGATGCGGCGTGAACACGCGGCTCGCCTCTCCGGAATCGACATAGGCCCGCTGGCGATCGACGAATTCGGGTTTCGCGTAGCGGTCAGTCCAGCCGAACAGATTCCAGTAATCGACGCCATAGGCCAGCACGAGCAGGTCGCGGCCGTCTCCACTTGCGGTGTCGAGCTCGCTCAGAAGCTCATTTGCGGTCGGACTGAGCGGGCAGCCTTGGCTTGTGAACAGCTCCACCACGACCGGCTGCTCCTGCGCCGATGCGGCGGCGGGAGACAGGATCGCGGCGGCGAGCGCGCCGAAGGCGAAGACGGTGCGTGAAATCATGACGAGACCCAATGTTGGGTTTCGGCTTCCCGTTCTCGAATCACATGGCCGTGAACCGAACGTCCGGTCACGCTCTCAGGCGCTTCGGCTCTCGGCGGCCTCCGCCGAACCCGGCTCACGCGCGTGTTTCAGCGTGATGGGCACATTGGCCAGCACGAAGACGAAGAAGAGCGGATAGACGCCGAAGAAGCGGAAATTCACCCAGGCCTGTTCGCTCCAGGACAAACCGTCGAACCAGCGCGCGCTCTCCGGCACGATGGTGTCGGTGATGTGACGCCACGCCACTTCATTGAGAAAAGCGAGCAGCAGGAAAAACAGCGCCCAGCGAACGCCGAGGATGAACCAGGCGCGCTCGGGCATCTCGAAGATGGAGCCGAACAAGGTTCGCCAAACATTGTAGCCGAACGCGAAACAGCCGAGAATCATGAATGCGAACAACAGATTGATGATCGTCGGCTTGATATAGATGAAGATCGGATCCTGAAGATAGATCGTCATCGCGCCGAAGAAGGCGACGATCACGAAGGTCACCAGCAGCATCGGCGGGAACCGGTTCTGGGTGATCCGCGCATAGATCAGCGCCGCCGCCGTGGCCGCCATGAAGAGGCCTGTCGCCCAATAGATCGCGGCGTCCCCGACGATCGGCTTACCGAGATTATAGCTCAGCATGAAGACGGCCACCGGCCCGACATCGACCAGGAGCTTCGCGCCCTGCCCCAGGGTCTTGTTGTTGTCGCTCATGAACGGCTCCGTGGCTCAGGCGGGAAACGCCTCTGTATACGCCGCTGCGCATCAGGCGGATCGGCCGCGGCGGTGAGCCTGACCTTCTAAAGGCTCGCTGCGGCCATGGCGACCGGCGGCGATCACTTGGAGGTGATGCTTGCGCAAGCCCGGCTGCGGTTGATGCGCCGGGGTGCGGACCGCACGTGTGGGGCATGCAGGGCCGCGCCCTGCCTGTTCGCCGCAAAAGGATTGCGCCATGACCGATTTCACCATCCACACCCTCAAGACCGCGCCGGAAGCCGCTCGCCCGCTGCTTGAGAAATCGAAGTCGAGCATGGGGATGATCCTCAATCTGCACGGCGTGATGGCTGAGAGTCCGCAGACGCTGGACGCCTATCAGACGCTCACCCGGCTGTTTTCGGAAACCTCGCTGACTGCTGTCGAGCGCAATGTCGTCTGGCTGACGATCAATGTCCGGCATGACTGCCATTACTGCGTGCCGGCGCACACCGCGATCGCCAAAAGCCAGGGCGTGCCAGATGCGGTCATTGACGCCCTGCGCGAGGATCAGCCGCTTCAGGATGAGAAACTCGAGGCGCTGCGGGTGTTCACACTGGCTGTCGTCGACAAGCGCGGCGCGGTCGATCCGTCCGACTTCGAGGCCTTCTTCGCCGCCGGCTACGCGCAGCGACAGGCGCTCGACGTGGTCACAGGCGTCGCCCACAAGGTGCTGAGCAATTACGTCAATCACTTCGCCGACACGCCGGTCGACGAGACGTTCGCGAAATACGCCTGGACTCCGCCGGCGGCCAAGGCGGCTGAATAGGCGCCCGATCTTTACGGCGGCCGCCGCCCCGGAGCCGGGCTCCGGGGCGGTTTCGCTTCAAGCGGCCGTCAGTCCTCTAGACCGGCCAACGCGCGTGCGAACGCGCTGGCGGAAAACGGCTGCAGATCGGCTTCGCCTTCGCCCACGCCGATGAAATGGATGGGCAGCTGGAAGCGCTCGGCCACCTGCACGAGCGCGCCGCCCTTGGCGGTGCCGTCGAGCTTGGTCATCACGACGCCGGTCACGTCGGCGGCCTCCATGAACGCCTCCGCCTGGGAAACGGCGTTGGAGCCGACCGTGCCGTCGAGCACGAGCACCACATGGTGCGGCGCGCCGGCGTCGAGCTTGCGGATGACGCGCAGGATCTTGCGCAATTCGTCCATCAGCTCGGCCTTGTTCTGCAGACGGCCCGCGCTGTCAATAAGAACCGCGTCATGACCCGATGCGCGCGCTTCGGACACGGCGTCATAGGCAAGCCCCGCCGCATCCGCGCCGATGGGACGCGACATGAACCGGGCGCCGGCGCGCTCCGACCACACCTCAAGCTGCTCGACGGCCGCTGCGCGGAAGGTGTCGCCTGCAACCGTCATCACGTTGGCGCCCTCCCGCGTCATCTTGACGGCCAGCTTGCCGAGCGTCGTCGTCTTGCCCGATCCGTTCACGCCGACGAACAGAACGGTGCAGGGCGCGCCCTTTGACAGATCGAGCGGCTGTTCGAACGGGGTCAGGATCTCGGCGACGGTCTCCGCGAGCGCTTCGCGGATCTCGCGGTCGGTCACCTCCTTGTCGAACTTCTCCCGTGCGAGCTTCTGAACGACGCGCGCTGCAGCGGGCGCGCCCAGATCGGAGGCGATGAGAAGCTCTTCAAGTTCCTCCAGCGCCTCGTCATCCAGCTTGCGCTTGTTGAAGAGCGCAGAGACCTGCTCGCCCAGCCGCGAGGAGGATTTCCGCAGCCCCTCCGCGATGCGCGCGAAAAAGCCCTTGCGCGCCTCCGGCTCGGCCGGGGCGGCCTGTTCAGGCGCGGAGGGCTCCGCCTCAACCCCCTCGGAAAGTGCGTCCGGCGCCGGTTCGGCGGCCGCGTCGGGCTCAACTTCCGGCCGGGGCGCCTTCACGGCGCCGAGATCGCGCTCTTCGGGTTCGCTGTCGGGGGCGTCCTCGGGGATCTCGATGATCTGGGGCGGCAAACCGGCCTCCGCCGCCACGTCCGGGCTTTCCACAGGGGCCTCGGCGGCGTCGTGAACAGGCGCGTCCTCGCCTGTATCCGGCGCCGCGCCGGGCGCCGGCGGCTCGGCGGGTTTGTCCTTCTTGCCGAACAGCTTGCCGAACCAGCTCATGGAATCAGGCCTCCAGAGGCTCTGCGGTCAGCGCCGCGCCGTCATGGCCAAGCGCGCGCATGGGGATGATGGCGCCGGGGCGCGCCGGGGCCTCAAGCCGCACCTCGGTGAAATCCGCCGCCCGGCCGCGGCCGGCCGTCTCCACCAGCACCGAAAGCGCCTGTCCCACGCGCCGGTCGAGATGGCTCGCCAGCGCGGCCTGGGCCTTGGCGCGCAGGCGCGCGGCGCGGTCCTTGACCACAGCGGCATCGACGGCGGGCATTTTCGCCGCCGGCGTGCCCGGACGCGGCGAATAGGGAAACACGTGCAGGAAGGCGAGATCGCACGCATCCACCAGCGCCAGCGAGTTTTCAAACATCGCCTCGGTCTCGGTGGGAAAGCCCGCGATGATGTCGGCGCCGAAGGCGATGTCCGGACGCACGGCGCGCAGGCGCTGTGTCAGCCGGATCGCGTCGTCGCGCAGATGGCGGCGCTTCATGCGCTTGAGGATCATGTCGTCGCCCGCCTGCAGCGAGAGGTGCAGAT
>CAZLOV010000057.1:0-12887 GCA_964561235.1 uncultured Caulobacterales bacterium | reverse complement strand
CCGCCCGCCTCGCCGAGCTCCATGGCTGCCGTAAGCGTGCCCACGGCGAAAAAGCCGCCGCCGAAACCGATCAGCACGGCGCCGGCGCGGAAGAGCGCGGGCGATCCGATCGGGTCGGCGAGCAGCACCGCGGCGAACGCGAACAGCCCCGCCACCATGCCGTAGGCCGCCAGACGATGCGGATCGATGCCGCCGGTGAGCGCGCGCGCAGCCAGGCCGAAGCCCGCCAGCGCGCCCGCAGCCCAGAGCGCGGTCAGAAGCGTCGTGCCGGAAACCGAAAGGCCCAGCACCTCGCCGCCATACGGCTCGAGCAGGACGTCCTGCATGGAAAAGGCCGCCGCGCCCAGTCCGACGGCGACGAGCAGCCGCGCCGGGCGTCCGCCGCGGGCGAAGGCCGCCCATGCGTCCTTGAAGGCCGGGCGTTCGCGATCGCGCCGCGTGAGTTGACGATCGCGCGCCTCCTGCCGCCACAGGGCGACGATGTTCAGGACCATGGTCAGCGCCGCGGCGCCCTGGATCACCCGGATCAGGCGCAGTTCGGAGAATTCCGCCAGCAGGGCGCCGATGATCAGCGCGCTGATCAGCATGCCCGCGAGCAGCATGACATAGAGAAGCGCCACCACGCGCGGGCGCGCCTCTTCCGGGGCGAGATCGGTCGCGAGCGCGAGGCCGGCGGTCTGGGTGGTGTGCAGACCTGCGCCCACAAGCAGGAAGGCGAGCGCGGTCGCCGCCGGTCCGACCCAGCCGGGGGCGTTGCTGTCGCCGGACATGATGATGAGCGCGAAGGGCAGGATGGCGAGGCCGCCGAACTGCAGCAGCGTTCCGAACCAGATATACGGCACCCGGCGCCAGCCGAGCGCGGAGACATGGTGGTCGGACTTGAAGCCGATCAGCGCGCGCAGCGGGGCGAAGACGAGCGGCAGCGCGACCATGACGGCGACAAGCCAGGCGGAAATGCCGAGCTCGACGATCATGACGCGGTTGAGGGTTCCCGTCAGCAGCACCGTGGCCATGCCGACGGAGACCTGGAACAGCGAAAGGCGCAGAAGGCGGGCGAGCGGCAACGCCGTCGTGGCGGCGTCCGCGAACGGGAGGAGCGCGTTGATCAGCTCGGCCCAGCGTCGGGCGTTATCCTCCCTCCGGCTGCTCATTCGCGCGTCAGCTCCATCGCCTGGGAGATGTAGAAAAAGCTATCGATGCGAAGCGTGCGGCCGACGCGCCAGCCCTCAAACCGCGGGTCGGAAGCGATCTTCCGGCGCAGGGCGCCTTCCGAGACCGGAACGATCGCCGGCGAGCGGTCGGACTTGGGAAACAGCTTGCCCGCGGCGTGCATGACCGTGAGCGCCGGAGTGCGCGGAGCAAAGGTGAAGAGCACCGAGCGCTGCGCCCGCGCGGCGAGCCGGGCGAGCATGTCGGTCATGTCTTCAAGGCCGTAGTGGATGACGCTGTCCATCGCGACGACCCGCGAGACCGGGCCGCCGGACGCGTCGAGCATGTCGCCCGCGCGGAAGCGGACCCGGCCGGGCAAATCAACCGGCGCGCGCTGGGCGGCGAGGTCGAGCAGGGTGGGGGAAAGATCCACCGCCTCGACGTCCGCGCCGCGCGCCGCCATCGCAAAGGCGAGCTGGCCCGCCCCGCATCCCGCATCGAGCACGGTCTCGCCGTGGAGCTCTTCAGGCAGCCAGGAAAGCAGGGTGTCGCGGATACGGTCGCGTCCCGCGCGCACGGTCGCGCGCACGCCGCTCACGGGCGCGTCGGAGGTCAGCTTCGCCCAGGCGTCCGCCGCCGTGCGGTCGAAATAGGTCTCCAGCGCCTCGCGCCGCTTTTCGTAGGTCGCGGTGCTCATCACTCGAACCCCAGGAAGTCGAACATCTCCCGGTCCTTCATCGGATCGGCAATGCAGGGCTCAACGCCGTCGATCAGGTCCTGGGCAAGACGCAGATACTCTTGCTGGACGGCTTCGAGCTCAGGCGTCGGGTCCATCTCAAACAGCGTGCGCTTCTTCAGGCGCGACAGGCGGATGGCGTCGAGATCCGGGAAATGGGCGAGGCGGCGCAGGCCCGTCCGCTCGGCGAAGCGGTCGATCTCGTCGGTTGCTGCGGACCGGTTTGCGATGACGCCGCCCAGGCGCACCTGGTAGTTCTTCGACTTCGCCTGGATCGCGGAGACGATCCGGTTCATCGCGAAGATCGAGTCGAAATCGTTCGCCGCCACGATCAGGCCGCGATGGGCGTGCTGGAGCGGCGAGGCGAAGCCGCCGCACACCACGTCGCCGAGAACGTCGAAGATGACGATATCGGCGTCCTCGAGGAGATGGTGCTCTTTCAGGAGCTTGACGGTCTGGCCGACGACATAGCCGCCGCAGCCGGTACCGGCGGGCGGGCCGCCCGCCTCCACGCACATCACGCCGTTATACCCTTCGAAGACATAATCTTCCGGGCGCAGCTCCTCGGAATGGAAGTCGACGCTTTCCAGCACGTCGATGACCGTGGGCGCGAGCCGCTTGGTCAGCGTGAAGGTCGAGTCGTGCTTGGGATCGCAGCCGATCTGCAGCACGCGCTTTCCAAGCTTGGAGAAGGCGACAGACAGGTTCGACGAGGTTGTCGACTTGCCGATGCCGCCCTTGCCGTAGACGGCGAACACCTTTGCGGAGTCGATCTCCATCGAGGGGTCGAGATGAACCTGGACGCTGCCTTCGCCGTCGGGACGGCGGGGGGCGGGGCGGCTGAGGTCGAGCATGGTCATGTTCGGCTCCAGTTCGGGGACGTCATGCGGTTTCCGCGGCGGGGGCGAGTCCCTCCAGCCGGTCTTCCAGGGCTTCGCCGGCGCGCCGCAGCGCCTCCAGCGTTTCGGGTTCGGGTTTCCAGTAGCTGCGCTCGCACGCTTCGAGCAGGCGCTCGGACAGGCGCGCGGAGGCCTTCGGGTTCAGCGCCGCCAGCCGCTCGCGCATGACGTCGTCGAGCACGTAGGTCTCGGTGATCTTCTGATAGACCCAGGGCTGGACCTGACCGGTCGTGGCCGACCAGCCCATCGTGTTGGTCACGTGCGCTTCGATGTTGCGCACGCCCTCATGGCCGTGGCGCAGCATGCTCTCGTACCAGCGCGGATTGAGCACGCGCGTGCGGGTCTCCAGCGCGACCTGCTCGGAGAGCGTGCGGACCTTGCCCTCGCCTGCGGTCTGGTCGCCGATATAGACCGGCGCGTGATCGCCGCGGGCGCGGTGCACGGCGCGGTCGATGCCGCCCAGCGTGTCGAAATAATGGTCGATCGTGGTGACGCCGAGCTCGACGGAGTCGAGGTTCTGGTAGGCGAGATCGACGTCGCGCAGCATCGAGCCGAGCAGGGCGTCGTGGCGCGCCGGGCCGCCTGAGCGGCCGAAGGCGTAGCACTTGCGCTTCTGGTAGGCGTCGGCGAGTTCGTCCTCGTCGTCCCAGGCGCCGCTGTCGATCAGCTGGTTGACGTTCGCCCCGTACGCGCCGTCGGCGTTGGAGAAAACGCGAAGCGCTGCGGTCTCCATGTCCACGCCGTGTTCGGCGGCGTAGGCCAGCGCGTGGCGGCGCACCGGATTGAGCTCGGCGGGTTCGTCCGCGGTCGCAGCCAGCCAGGCGGCTTCCGCCAGCATGCGCGTCTGCATGGGCAGCAGGTCGCGGAAGATGCCCGAAAGCGTGATGACCACGTCGACGCGCGGACGGCCGAGCTCCTCAAGCGGGATCAGCTCGGCGCCGGCGAGCCGGCCGAAGCTGTCCTGCCGCGGGCGCGCGCCGATAAGCGCAAGCGCCTGGGCCATCGGCCCGCCTTCGGTCTTCAGATTGTCCGTGCCCCAAAGCACGATTGCGATGGTTTCGGGATAGGCGTTGCCGTCCGCCACATGCCGCTCGATCAGGCGCTCCGCCTGGCGCGCGCCGTCCTGGACGGCGAACTTGGTGGGCAGGCGGAAGGGATCGAACCCGTGCAGATTGCGTCCGGTCGGCAGGATGTCCGGGTTCTTCACCAGATCGCCGCCGGCGACCGGGGCGACATAGCCGCCGCCGATCGCGTGGATGGCGGCCTCAACCTCGTGATTGTCCCGCAAACCCGCTTCGGTGGCGGCCAGCCGGTCGAAGATCGGCGCCCAGACCTTGCGCTGCTCGGCGGGCAGGCCGGTAAGCGCCGACGCTGCGTCGGCGGTTTCCAGAAGGCGGTCGAGCGCCGTTTCAGGCGGCGGCGCGCCGCGTTCGATCTCCGCGATCGCGGTGAGCAGTTCGCGGCGGGCGCCGGCGTCCGGCGTTTCGCCAAGCACGTGCAGCCCGCAGGGAATGAGCGCGGCTTCAACCTCGAGAAGCTTCAAGCGCAGCGCATCGATCGCCGCAGCGTCCTCGCCGTTCCAGACCGGGTCCGCCTCGGCGAGATCCAGCGCGGCCGCCTGCGCCTGGATCAGTTCAGCCAGCCCGTCCCGGCGCGCCGCAGGCGCATCCGGCGCGAGGCCGCGCCATTCGTCCAGCGTCTCCTTGAGATCGGTCAGGCCGCGATAGAGCCCCGCCTTGGCCACCGGCGGGGTGAGGTGGCTGATGAGCGTGGCCGCGCCGCGCCGCTTGGCGATCAGGCCTTCCGACGGATTGTCGGAGGAATACAGGTAGAAGTTCGGCAGATCGCCGATCAGCCGGTCCGACCAGCAGCTTCCGGACAGTCCGGCCTGCTTGCCCGGCATGAACTCCAGCGCGCCATGCGTGCCGAAATGCAGGACGGCGTCGGCGGCGAAGTCCTCGCGGAGATACCGGTAGAACGCCGAGAAGGCGTGGGTGGGCGCAAACCCGCCTTCAAAAAGCAGGCGCATCGGGTCGCCTTCATAGCCGAAGCCCGGTTGAAGGCCGACGAACACATTGCCGAACTGGGCGCCGAGCACGAACAGGGACCGGCCGTCGGTCGCCTGACGGCCGGGGGCGGGGCCCCACTGCGCCTCGATTTCCTTGAGATGCGGCTCGCGGCGGACATGGTCGTCGGCGGGAATGCGCGCGAATATGTTGGCGTCGGTTCCATATTGCGCAGCATTGCCATCGAGAACGGCGGCGCGCAGATCGTCGACCGTCTCCGGCATGTCCACGGCGTAGCCTTCCGCTTTCATGCCGCGCAGCAAATTGTGCAGCGAAGCGAAGACGGAAAGATTGGCCGCCGTTCCCGCCGCGCCGGCGTTGGGCGGGAAGTTGAACAGCACGACCGCAACCTTGCGCTCCGCCAGTTTGCGGCGCCGCAAAGCGACGAGCTTCGCGGCTCTCGCGGCGAGCATTTCGACGCGTTCCGCGCAGGCGCGCATCGCGCGCGGTTCGCCTTCCGGGAATTCGCAGCCGCGCTCGCAGCCCTCGCACCGCGCCCCGTTCGCGCAGCGTCCGCCGTAGACGATCGGGTTGGTGGCCCCGTCGAGCTCGGGGATCGTCACCATGATGGAGGCTTCCACCGGGGTGAGCCCGGCGGTCGAGCCGCGCCATTCCTCCAGCGACTGGAACTCCAGCGCGTGCGCGGCGATGTAGGGCACGTCGAGCCGGGCGAGCAGAGCCTCGGCGGCGCGCGCGTCGTTGTAGGCCGGCCCGCCCACCAGCGAGAAGCCGGTGAGCGAAATCACCGCGTCGACCTTCGGCCGGCCGTTCTCGATGAAGAATTTCTCCACCGCAGGCCGGGCGTCGAGCCCGCTTGCGAAGGCCGGGAGCACGTCGAGGCCACGCGCCTCGAGCGCGCGGATGACGCCGTCATAGTGGGCGGCGTCGCCCGCGAGCACGTAGGATCGCATGATGAGGAGCCCGACGGTCCCGGTCCCCGCTCCGGCCGCCGCGGGGAGGGCCGCTGCACGGTCGGCTATCCGGTCTTTGCAGTCCGGATGGTAGAGTCCCTCCTCGGGATATTCGATGGGCGGCGCCGGCTTGACGCCGCGGCGCACCGCCTCGCGCGGCCCGGCGGCGTAGCGCTCGATGAGATTGCGCACCATGCCGGCGAAATTCGCTTCCGAGCCGGCGAGCCAGTACTGCATCGTCAGGAAATAGGCGCGGAGGTCCTGCGCCTTGCCCGGAATGAAGCGCAGCACTTTGGGAAGGCTGCGCAGCAGCGCCATCTGCGACTTGCCGTTGGCGGCTGAGGGATCCTTGCCGGATCCGCCGCGCAGCTTTTTCAGCGCCTTCATGAGCCCGCCCTGGGGCGCGCCCATGTCAAGCCCGCCCAGCCGGGTCAGACGCACGATTTCCGGCGCGGACATCAGGCCCGCCAGCGCGTCGCATTCCGCCGCGCGCGCCTTGAGCGCGGGCAGCACCGCCTGGATGTGCTCCTCGAGGAAGAGCATGTTCGCCACGATGATGTCGCCCTCGGCGATGTCGGCGCGGCAGCGCTCGAGCGCGCTTTCGTCGGCCGCCCAGTCCGCGGCGGCGTGGAAGGCGAGGCGAAGGCCGGGATAATCCTTGCGCAGTCCTGGAAGCGCACGCTTTGCGGCGGCCGCCAGATGATTGTCCAGCGTAACGACGACGACGCGGATGGGCGTCGGATCAGCGTCCAAAGTGGGCTTTAGCATCGTAGAGAGTCTCGACGGTGATCACCTCGGCGCCGTGCATGGCGGCGAAGCTCTCCGCATTGCGGCGGGCCTTGCCGCGCACGAAGAAGGGGATTTTCTTGAGTTCGGCCTCGGCGTCCGCGCACCAGACCGGTGCGTCCGCCGCCGCGGGTTCGGCGGCTGAATGCTGCGCAACGGACGGCGCCGCTCCCGCCATGACGGGCTCTGGCGCGGCGTGCGGCGCGGCGTGCGGTGCGGCATGGCTTCCCAGATGGGACGGCCCGGCCTCGTCGCTGAACTCGAAGTCCTCGCGGAACAGGCCGAGAAGGTGCTCCTCCAGGCCCATGACGAGCGGATGCACCCAGGTGTCGAAGATCACGTTGGCGCCTTCGAACCCCATCTGGGGCGCATAACGGGCGGGGAAATCCTCGACATGGACCGGTGCTGAGATGACCGCGCAGGCGACGCCCAGCCGCTTGGAGATATGACGCTCCATCTGCGTGCCGAGCACGAGCTCCGGCGAGGCGGCCTCGATGGCGGCTTCCACCTCGAGATAATCGTCGGTGATCAGCGCCTCGACGCCATAGCGCGCGGCGGCCTCGCGCACTGGCCGCGCGAATTCGCGGTTGTAGGCGCCAAGCCCGACGAGCGTGAAGCCCATCTCCTCGACGGCGATGCGGGCGGCGGCGAGCGCATGCGTCGCGTCGCCGAAGACGAAGACGCGCTTTCCGGTCAGGTAGTTGCTGTCGACCGAACGCGACCACCACGGAAGGCGAAGATCGTCCGCTTCCAGCGCCGGCTCGGGATCGACCCCGGCCAGGGCTGCGACTTCGCGGATGAAGTCGCGCGTCGCGCCGACGCCGATCGGCACGATCGTGATGCGCGGCTGGCCGAAGGCTTTCTCCAGCCAGCGCGCGGCCTCGTCGGCGATTTCTGGATAGAGCACGACATTGAAATCCGCCTCGCCCAGCCGGGTGATGTCGGTCACGGACGCATCCAGCGGGGCGGCGACATTGACGTCGATGCCCATGGCGTTCAGCAGGCGCCTGATTTCCTTCACGTCGTCGCGGTGGCGGAAACCCAGCGCGGTTGCGCCGAGCAGATTGCATCGCGGGCGGCCGGGCGCGCGCTCGCGTACCTCTCCCGCGGCCGGGGCGTGCGGCGCGCAAAGCCCGCGGACAAGGCGGTAGAACGTTTCCGAGGCGCCCCAGTTTTCCTTCTTCTGATAAGAGGGCAGCTCAAGCGGAAGCACGGGACAGGGCAGGCCGAGCGCATGGGCGAGGCCGCCGGGATCGTCCTGGATCAGCTCCGCCGTGCAGGAGGCGCCCACCAGCATGGCGGCGGGTTCGAAACGCTCATAGGCCTCCTGGGCGGCGGTCTTGAACAGCTCCGCCGTGTCCGAGCCGAGATCGCGCGCCTGGAAGGTGGTGTAGGTGACCGGCGGGCGGTGGTCGCGCCGTTCGATCATCGTGAAGAGAAGGTCGGCGTAAGTGTCGCCCTGAGGCGCGTGCAGGACATAGTGCAGGTCCTTCATCGCGGTTGCGATGCGCATCGCGCCGACATGGGGCGGGCCTTCGTAGGTCCAGACGGTCAGTTTCATCACACCCTCAAAAGGTCGCGGCGCTTCAGGGGGCGGGCGAACAGCTCGGCGAGATCGCCGGCCTGCTCGAAGCCCTGAATCGGGGTGAAGACCAGCTCGATGGCCCATTTGGTCGACAGGCCTTCGGCCTCGAGCGGATTGGCCAGGCCCAGGCCGCAAACGGTCAGGTCGGGCCGGGCGGCGCGGCAGCGGTCGAGCTGCGTGTCGACATGCTGGCCTTCGCTCAGCTGGACGGTCTGCGGCAGGCGCGGCAGCTCTCCGTCAAGCAGCGTGCGGTGGAGATAGGGCGTGCCGACCTCTACCAGCGCCGCGCCAAGCTCTTCGTTGAGGAAGCGCGCCAGCGGAACTTCCAGCTGGGAATCGGGGAAGAAGAACACGCGCTTGCCGTCCAGCGTCTCGCGATAGCGCGCCACGGCCCGCTCGGCGCGGGCGCGCGGAGCGGCGACGACGGTCTCGAAGCGCTCCGCCGGCACGTTCCAGAGATCGGCGGCGGCCTTCAGCCAGGCTTCCGTGCCCTTCGCGCCTAGCGGAAACGGCGCCGGGACGCGCTGCGCGCCGCGCCCGTCAAGCGCTGCGCTGGTGCGCCCGAGGAAGGGCTGGGCGAGCAGATAACGCGTGCCGGGGCCGACCGGCGGCAGCGAATCGGACGTGCGCGCGGGCAGGTAGCGGACCGGCCCGACGCCAAGCGCCTCGAACAGCCGGTTGAACTGGTCTTCGACCACGTCGCCCAGCGCTCCGACGACAAGCAACGAGGTTTCGTCTGCATCGGCCGCGGGCAGTTCGGGCACGAGCGCTTCAAGGCAGGCGTCTTCGCCTTCGGTGAAGGTCGTCTCGATCCCGCTGCCGGAATAGTTGAGCACCCGGACGCCGGGGTGGGTCCGGTTGAGCCGCTCGGCCGCGCGCGAGAGGTCGAGCTTGATCACCTCGCTCGGGCAGGAGCCGACAAGGAAAAGCGTCTTGATGTCCGGCCGGCGCGCCAGCACCTGGGCGGCGACCCGGTCGAGCTCCTCGTTCGCGTCGGCCATCCCGGCGAGGTCGCGTTCCTCGATGACGGCGGTGGCGAAGCGCGGCTCGGCGAAGATCATCACCCCGGCCGCCGACTGCATCAGGTGCGCGCAGGTGCGCGAGCCGACGATGAGGAAGAAGGCGTCCTGGATCTTGCGGTGCAGCCACACGATGCCGGTCAGCCCGCAGAACACCTCGCGCTGCCCGCGCTCGCGCAGGACTTCCGGCGCGCAGCCCGCATCGCCGGGATGAGGGGCGAGGGCGGAGTTCATGACGCTGCCTCCAGCCTCGCCATCCGGAGCTTCCAGACGAATTGGCCGGCGTTGATCACATAGGCCGCATAGGCCGCCAGCGCGATCGCCATCTGATGGTGGTTGGCGCCCCAGCCGGCGAACACCGCCGCCAGATACAGCGTGTGCAGCGCCAGCACGAGCATCGAGAAGACGTCTTCCCAGAAGAAGGCGGGCGCAAACAGCCAGCGGTCGAAGACGACCTTCTCCCAGACCGCCCCGGTGACCATGATCGTGTAGAGCACCAGCGTCTTCACGATCACCGAAAGGGTCGCGATCTCATAGCCCGCGCCTGTGGCGAGATACCGCAGCACCAGGCCCAGGCTGACGAGAAAGACGAGGAACTGAAGCGGCGCGAGCACGCCCTGAACGATCGTCCAGGGGCTTTCGTCCCGGCGGCGCCGCTGTTCGTCCGTGTAAAGCTTCTGCGGCCGCGCCTTGAGCGCCTTGAGGCGGCGGTGGCGCCCGTAGCCGGCGTGGCCCGTCCAGGGACACGGGGCGATGACGTCGATCCAGCCCTGAAGGAAGCGCTGCGCGGCGGAGCCCGGCTCGCCTGCGCGCGCCGCACCGGCTGCATCCCCGAGGGAAAAGCGGCGCTCTCCTGCACCGTATTCCGTCTGCATGACGCGCTCTCCTAAGCGGCTTCCTGACTGAAAACCGTAAGTCCGGCGCTGACCGAGTGTCAACATAAATTGACGTTCCGTTGCGTTGACACTCGATGTGATCGGGATTTCGGGGGGGTGCGACCCGATTACCCTTGCTTTTCGTGGGAATAAATGAGTGGCTGAAAAAAGGCGGACAGAACGCGCGGTGACCGAGAACCGGGCGCGCCGCCTCCGTATCCGGCGAATAGCGGCTGCGGTTTCATTATGCGCGAAGGTGGATGGTTCCCCTTTCCTTTGTCTTCGCGCGGGGAGGAAAGGAAGCAGGATATGGCGGGCACCGCTCTGCAAAGGTTCATGCTGCCGGGATTAACCAAACTGCACCGCGCCGCTTCGGGCGGATGGTCCTGGGGCGAGGATGAAGATCGCTGCGACCTCGACGAGGCGCGCGCATCCCGGGAGTTGCTGGACAAGCTCATCGAGGCCGAAATCATTCCACGTCTCATGCTCGTGAACCGCGAGTCGGTTCAGGCGCTCAGCCCGCCCGCGGCGGAAGAGTCGCTCGCGCGCGGTTTCACGCCCGAGGAGGTCGACCGCTTCGCCCGGCACGCCATCGTCAGCGATCCCGATCAGCTGATGGAGGAGATCAACACCCTGTTCAGGGACGGATTTCCTCACGAGGTCGTGCTGCTGGAGCTGCTCGCGCCCGCCGCGCGCCGGCTTGGCAAGCTCTGGGACGAGGACGCTTGCGATTTCGCCGACGTCACCATCGGCCTGATGAAGCTGCACCGCGTGCTGCAGCAGATAAACGCCGATGCGCCTGCGGGCATGGGCGTGGGCGGTTCTTCGCCGCGCATCATTCTTGCGCCGGCGCCGGGTGAGAAACATATCTTCGGAATGATGATGGTCGCAGAGTTCTTCGCCCGCTCCGGCTGGCGGGTGCATTGCGAATCGAAATCCGCCAACGCATTTTCAATGATCGCGGAGCAGCATTTCGATGTCGTGGGCTTTTCCGCGAGCTGCACCCGGAACGCTCAGGCCCTGTCCGAGGAGATCCGGCGAATCCGCGGCGCGTCGGTCAATCCCGACGTGATCGTCATGGCCGGAGGACCGGCCTTCAACGAGGACGTCGGCCTCGCGCGGCGCATCGGTGCGGACGCGACGGCGGCGGACGGGGTGCGCGCGGTTGTCACGGCCGAGCGCATGGTACATAGGCTGCAGCGCGCCGAGGGAGCGCCCCAGTCCTAACTGTAAGGCGAACGCATGGATACCACGGCCCCCGCCGGCCCGAACGCGCAGTTCCAGTCGAAAGACGTGGTCAATTCGGCGTTCAGCGATCTGACCGCGGCGGACCTGGCCGCCAACGCGGCCGACATCGCGCTTCTCGTGGACAAGCGCGGGGTGGTGCGCGACGTCGCGCTCGCCGGAGAGAACTTCACGCGAGAGGACTGCGCCTCCTGGATCGGCCGCAAATGGGTCGACCTTGTTGCGGAGGATTCGCGCGACAAGGTCGCACGCGTGCTCAACGAGCCGGACCCTGAAGGCGAACGCCGCTGGCGGCATGTCAATCACTCCACCCATGGCGGCCCGGACATGCCGGTCAGCTATCTCGCCATGCCCTCCGGCCGCGACGGCTGGACGATCGCGATCGGCCGCGACATGCGGGTGGCCTCGCGCATGCAGCAACGCCTGCTCGAGGCGCAGCAATCCATGGAACGCGACTATGCCCGCGTCCGCGAGGCGGAAACGCGCTTCCGCCTGCTGTTCCAGGTCGCTTCCGAAGGCGTGCTGATCATCGACGGCGAGAGCTACCGGATCACGGATGTGAACCCCGCCGCCGCACGGATGCTCGGCCGAAGCGCCCAGGAATTGGAAGGCCGCACGCTGGAGAACGCGTTCGGCGCGGAGACCGCTGAATCCGTGCGCGCGACATTGCTTGTTGCGCGCAAGACCGGACGCACCGAGCAGATGGACCTGACCCCCAAGGGCGAGCGCACCGCCTGCCGGCTGCACGCCTCGGTCTACCGGCAGGGCCGAGACGCCTATTTTCTCGCCCGCCTGGCCGCCGACGAGGTGAGCGCGGTCTCCGACACCGATGCGTCCCTATCCCGCCTTGCGGAAATCTTGCCCGACGCGCTTGTGATGACGGGCGAGGACGGGGCGATCCTCACCGTCAACGACGCCTTCGTGGACATGGCCCAGCTCGCTAATGCGGAGGCCGCCGTGGGCGCGCGCGTCGACCGTTTTCTCGGGCGCACCCAGGTCGAGTTCAACGTGCTCATGGCCAATCTCCGCGAGCACGGGGTCATCCGCAATTTCGCAACCACGGTGCGAAGCCCTTACGACATCCAGGAGCCGGTGGAAGTCTCCGCCGTCACGGCGCCGGCGCCGTTCGGGCGCGTGTTCGGTTTCTCGATCCGCCCGGTCGGGCGCCGTCTCGTCGCCAGCCGGCGGCCGGAGGCGAAGGCCCTGCCGAGCAGCGTCGACCAGCTTTCCGATCTGGTCGGCCGGGTTGCGCTCAAGGACATCGTGCGCGAGAGCACCGACATGATCGAGCGTTCCTGCATCGAGGCGGCGCTCCAGCTCACCAACGACAATCGCGCCTCGGCGGCGGAGATCCTCGGGCTTAGCCGCCAAAGCCTCTACGCCAAGATGCACCGCCACAAGATCGGGGCGCTCTGAGGCCGGCCTGCGGCGTGCTGTCGCCCGATGTGATCGTCAAGTTGGATTGACGCTTTTGCGTGTCCAATTTACCTTACACTCATGGAGCGTTCAGTCCCTCTCCTGGCCACCGGCGGGCGGCCCTCCGCTGCGGCGGTGCTGGAGCTGTCCAAGCCGGTCACCTGGTTCCCGCCGATGTGGGCGTTCGGCTGCGGCGTGGT
>CAZLOV010000056.1:0-12894 GCA_964561235.1 uncultured Caulobacterales bacterium | reverse complement strand
GGCCCACAGGCGCGCTCACGCTGGAAAGCCGGATCGGTGTAGAGACCAGCGAGATCAGCCAGAGCGGGGATGTTTCCAACGCGCGCAGGCTGACCTTCGCCAAGCCCGCTTTCACAACCACGTGGACGCCGGACGACCGCACGCAATGGCGCCTGACCGCCCAGCGCGAGGTCGGTCAGCTCAACTTCGGCGATTTCGTCGCCTCGGTCGATCTGCGCAACGAGCAGACGGACTTCTCCAACCCCGAGCTGGAGCCGGAACGCGCCTGGATACTTGAGGCGGAATACGAGCGCCGCTTCGGCGACCGCGGCAGCCTGACGCTCACCCTCGGGCGCGAATGGATCACCGCGGTGGAAGGCAACGTGCCGTTCAACGGCGAAGACGCTCCGGGCAATCTCGATGACGGACGCGTTTTGCGCGCGGATCTTCAGGCGAGCCTGCCGCTTGACCGTTTCGGCCTGCGCGGCGCGCTTCTGGAGCCGGAGCTGTCGGTTCAGGACACCTCGGTGCTGGATCCGCTCACCTTCGAGACCCGGCCTCTGGACGGCCGTGAAGACTGGCGGGCCAGCATCGATTTTCGCCAGGACTTGCCGGAGCTCGGGTTCTCGTGGGGCTTCGACTATTTCATCCAGGATGATTTGATCAGCCGCCGCATCGACGAGATTTCGACCTTCACCGGCGCGCGCGGAGGCGTCGACGTCTTCGTAGAGACCCGGCGGCTGGCGGGACTGACCACGCGCGTCGGCGCCGATCTCGTGCTTGACCGCGACAGCGAGCAGGTGCGCGAGTTCTTCGACCCTGACCGCACCGGAGCGCTCGTGCGCGTGGACGAACGGCTTCGCGACGACTTCCGCCGCGTCTTCGTAGAGGTCAGCGGCGTTTTCTAGCGGCGCCGCGCCTCAGGGCGCGCCGCTGGAGCGATCCATGGAGGGGCCGCCCGCCTCGGTTTCGCGCGGATGCGGCTCCATCTCGCGCGCCGCCGAGCCCATCATCCGCTTGATCAGCGGAGAGATCAGCAGCATGACTGCGGCGATCCCCATCGCTATCCAGGCGACCTGGGTGTAGACGGCCGCATAAGTGGCCTTGGCGGCGGCGGGATCGGTGAGCTGGCCGCCAAGGGTTTCCGCCCCTGTCGTCGCGGCGATGACGCCGGCGAGATAGTTCGACAAGCCCGAATACAGAAACCACGCGCCCATCGTCATGCCGACGACGCGGGCCGGGGCCAGCTTGGTGACCGCAGACAGCCCCACCGGCGACAGCATCAGCTCGCCCATGGTGTGGATCCAGTAGATCAGGAACACGAAATAGACCGCGACCATTCCGGCGCCCGAGACTTGAATGCCGCCGACGAGCGCGAGGAAGCCGAGGCCGGCGAGGAAGACGCCAAAGGCGAACTTTACAGGCGTCGACGGGTTCAGCTTCCGCCGGGCCAGCGCCACCCAGAGCCAGGCGAGCATCGGCGCGAACACGATGATGAAGCCGGCGTTCAGGCTCTGGAAAACCGGCGCCGGCACAAGCACGCCGAACAGCGTGCGGTCGACAAGGCGGTCGGTGAACAGGTTGAGCGAGGAGCCAGCCTGCTCGAACAGCGCCCAGAACGGGATCTGCGCAAGGATGAAGTAGAGGGCGGCGAACATCTGTCCGCGTTCCTCGCCGTGCGTGCGCGTCAGGGCGTAGCCGGCCACAAAGAGCAGCATGATGAGGCCGAGCGGCCCGACCACGCCGCCGAAATACTCCGGCAGCGTCACGGCGGCGAAGGCCGTGGCGATGATCGCGAGACCGGCGAGATAGCAGGCCGTCTCGACCGTGACGAGACCCAGGACCTTCTCCCTCAGCTTCGCCGGGTTCGGCGGCTCGGCCTTGCCCTCCAGCCAGTGCTGGAAGAACAGGAAGGTCAGAAGCCCTGCGAGCATGCCGATGCCGGCGAGGCCGAAGCCGTATTTCCAGCCGTAGGCGATGCCGATCCAGCCCACCGTGATGGAGGACAGGAACGAGCCGAGATTGATGCCCATGTAAAAAAGCGTGAAGCCGGAATCTCGGCGCGGATCGCCAAGCTCGTAAAGCTCGCCGACGATCGTGGAGATGTTCGCCTTGAGATAGCCGACGCCCGCAATGATCAGGGCGAGCGCGAGATAGAGGATGTTGACGAACAGCGCCTGCTGCTCGACGCGGGTCTCATATTCCGAGGTGGGGATTTCCGCAGGCAGCCCGACCAACTGCGGCTCGGCGATCAGCATCGATGCGCCGCCTTCGGAAAAGGAGATCGGCGACGCCCCGCGTTCCGAGACGATGAGCTGGCCGGCATCGCCGCCGCGTCCGTCGAGGGTGATCTCGTACTCGCCCCCCTGAAAGCTCAGGATCTCGCGCGAGCCGGAGCCTTCGAACGCCATCAGGCCGTGTCCGAGCACAAGAAGGATCGCGCCGAACGTCACCGCCTTGCGCTGGCCGAGATAGCGGTCCGCGAGCGTCCCGCCGACAATCGTCATCACGTAGACAAGCGCCGTATAGGCCCCGTAGATCAGCGTCGAGCGCTGGTCGGAGAACAGGAAATGCTGGGTCAGGTAGATCACCAGCAAGCCGCGCATCCCGTAATAGGAAAAGCGCTCCCACATCTCGGTGAGGAAGAGGATGGCGAGGCCTTTGGGATGACCAAAGAAGCTCCGGTCGTCCAGCCCGGCGGGACGGGCGGCGGCGGTGTCGGTCAATGCGTGTCTCCCCCGACGCGGCTCCAGGCTTTCCGGGCGGCGCTCCTTGCTTCAGCGCACTAAGACATTTGCGGCTTGGGGCGGCAAGACCGCCCGGCGCCCTAGTAGGCGGCGACCTCGAAGACGGGCTCCACGCTTTCGTTCCATTCGGCGTGGAAGCGCTCCAGAAGCCGTTCGGCCGGACTCACGCCGTCGCGGGCGATTTCATCGAGATCGTCGAGGAAGAGCGCCTCGTGTTCGCCGTGGGCGTTGAGCACGTTGCGCGCCTTGAGCCCGTCACGTGCGATCGCGAGCACGTCGCGGGCCACGTCCTGCAGGGTCGCGCCGCGGAACGGCGTGCGAAGCGCGAGTTTCGCCGCGCCGCGGCGCAACGCCTCGACCTCCTCCAGACGCCAGTCGGCGACATAGCGCCAGGCGGCCTCAAGCGCGGCGTCGTCATAGAGCAGACCCACCCAGAGCGCAGGCAGGGCGCACAAGCGGCTCCAGGGGCCGCCGTCTGCGCCGCGCTGCTCGAGGAAGGTCTTCAGCCGCACTTCCGGGAACAGCGTGCCGAGATGATCTTCCCAGTCGGAGATCACCGGCCTTTCGCCCGGCAGCGCCGGCAGCTTTCCAGCGAGGAAGTCGCGGAAGCTCTGGCCTGAAGCGTCGAGATAGCGGCCTTCGCGCTTCACGAAATACATCGGCGCATCCAGCGCCCAGTCGACGTATTTCTCAAATCCCAGCCCGTCCTCGAAGACGAACGGCAGATTGCCCGTCCGGTCCGGGTCGGTGTCCGTCCAGACATGCGCGCGGTAGGAGAGAAACCCGTTCGGCTTGCCGTCGGCGAAGGGCGAATTCGCAAACAGCGCCGTCGCGACGGGCTGCAGCGCCATGGAGACGCGGAATTTCTTCGCCATGTCGGCTTCGGAGGAGAAGTCGAGATTGGTCTGCACGGTGCAGGAGCGAAACATCATCTGATGGCCCAGCCCGCCCACGCGGGGCATGTAGGCCTTCATGATGCCGTAGCGCGCCTTGGGCATGAGCGGGGTTTCCGCGAGCGACCATTTCGGCGAGAAGCCGAGCCCGAGGAAGCCCGCGCCGATCTCCTCGGCGACCTCGCGCACCTCGCGCAGATGACCGTTCACCTCGCGGCAGGTCTCGTGCAGGCACGTAACTGCCGCGCCGGAAAGCTCGAACTGCCCGCCGGGCTCCAGCGTGATCGAGGCGCCGGCGCGCTTGAGCGCAACCGGCTTGCCGTCCTCAAGGATAGGCTCCCAGCCGAAGCGGGTCAGACCCTCGAGCATCTTGCGCACGCTCGCGCCGTCGGCCTCGTAGGGCAGCGGAGCGTGGCCGTCCTGCGTGAAGCCGAACTTCTCGTGCTCGGTTCCGATGCGCCATCGCTCTTTCGGCTTGCAGCCGGCTTCAAGATAGCCCGCAAGCTGGTCGAAGGACTCAATCGGCGGGCCTTCGCCGCCTGCGGTGTAGGTGCCGCTCATGTCTGCCGTCCGGATCGGCCGCGCGAAGAGTGCGCGCTCCCGCCTGCAATAGGATCGTTCCGCAGGCGCAGCAAGCGGTGAGAAATCCTGCTCACGGCCGAGTGACCGCCGAACCCCAGTCGCCAAGCATCGCCTGCCACACCGACATCGCCGCCGCTGCGGCCGTATCCGCGCGCAGGATCCGCGGGCCCAGCGTCACAGGCAGACAGAACGCTTCGGCGCGCAGGCGGCGGCGCTCCTCCGCCGAGAAGCCTCCCTCCGGTCCGATCAGGATCGTCCAGCCGTCTGAGGCCTGCGCATCGCTTAGCGCCGCGCGGATCGGCCGCGCGCGCCCGCCCTCTCCGCCCCATGGCGCGTCAGGATCGTCTCCCGCCTCGTCGCAATAGAGCAGGCGGCGCTCAGCCGGGAAGGCGTCGAGGAACGCCTCAAGCTTCACCGCCTCCGAGACTTGCGGGAGGTCGAGGCGCTCGGTCTGTTCAGCCGCCTCCTTCACGAGCGCCTGCAGCCGGTCGACGCGCACGCGCTCGGACTGCGTGAAGCGGGTCATCACCGGCTGGATCGATCGCGCGCCCAGCTCGGTCGCCTTTTCGACGATGAAATCCGTTCGCGCCTTCTTCACCGGGGCGAAGGCGAGCTCGAGATCGGGCGGCTGTGTCTGCACGCGCGTGCATGCGCCGACATTCAGCGAGGCGTTGCGCTTGTCGGCGCGGGCGATCATCGCCGCCCACTCCCCGTCGCGCCCGTTGAAGACGCGGACGGGATCGCCGGCGCTTCTGCGCATCACGTTGAGCAGATAGTGCGCATCCTCGCGCGCCAGCGCGATCTGCGCGCCGGCGCTAAGGTCCGCGTTTACGAAAAGGCGGGGCGTCGCGCTCATGTCCGCCTTCTAGACGGCGCGCGCGGCGGCGGCCAAGTCCTCTGCTTCTTGGCGCCGGGCGGCGGCGCGGCTAGGTGACAGTCAATGACCGACGCCTCTCCGCCCGCGCGCGACCGCCGCGTCGCCGACAGCCTGCCCCGGACATGGGTCGATCGGGCGCCGCCTGCGCTCCGCCCGTTTCTCCGGCTTGCCCGCTATGACCGGCCGGCCGGTTTCTGGCTGCTCGCCATTCCATGCTGGCAAGGCCTGATGCTCGCCGGCGCTGGCTCGGCGCCGGTCCTGGAATTGCTCGGCTATGCGCTGCTGTTTGCGGTCGGCGCGATCGCCATGCGCGGAGCGGGCTGCACCTGGAACGACATCGTCGACCGCGATCTCGACGCTCAGGTCGCGCGCACGGCCGACCGGCCGCTTGCGGCGGGCACGATCGGCGTCAAGCAGGCGCTCGCCTTTCTCGCCGCCCAGCTGCTGGTCGGCCTCGCCGTCCTGGTGCAGCTGCCCGTTCCCGCCATCCTGACCGCGCTCGGCTCGATCCTTCTGGTCGCCGCCTATCCCTTCATGAAGCGAATCACCTGGTTTCCGCAGGTCTGGCTGGGATTGACCTTCAACTGGGGCGTGCTTGTCGCCGGCGCCGCGATCGAGGGCGGGCTGAGCGTTCCCGTGCTTCTCCTCTATGCCGGCGCGGTCCTGTGGACGGTGGGCTATGACACGATCTACGCCTGCCAGGACATGGAGGACGACGCGCTGGTGGGCGTGAAGTCCTCCGCACGCGCGTTTGGAAGGCATGTGCGGCTTGCAACGGGCGCGCTCTACGCGGCAAGCGCAGCGATCAGCCTCGCCGCGGCTTTGATCGCCGGCGCCGGGCTGGCCTTCGCCGCCGTGTTCGGGCTGTACGCCGCCCATCTCGCCCGGCAGGTGAAGCGTTTCGATCCCGCCGACGGCGCCGTCTGTCTGAAACTGTTCAAATCGAACCGGACGGCGGGGCTGCTTCTGACAGCCGCGCTCGGCCTCGCCGCCTTGTGAGTGGCCTGTGAGCTTTGCTGCGCCAGATAAGGGTTCAAACGCGCCCTTATCCGAACGGAGCCTGCTTCCATGACCGACCGCCGCAGCCTTGTGCTCTCCGGCCTGTCCCTGACCGCCCTCGCCGCCTGCGGCGCCGAACCCGCCGCCAGCGCCGCTTCCGCCGGCGGGGGGCTTGGCCGTCAGCCGCGCACGGACGAGGACTGGGCGAGGCTCTCGGAAGAGGAATGGCGCGCCCGCCTTACCGGCCCGGAATTCTACGTCCTGCGGCAGGAGGGCACGGAGCGCCCGTTCACCTCGCCCCTGAACGAGGAGCATCGCCGCGGCACGTTCGTCTGCGCGGGCTGCGCGTTGCCGCTCTTCTCCAGCGAGGACAAGTATGACAGCGGCACGGGGTGGCCGAGCTTCACCCGGCCGCTGGAGAATGCGATCGACACCAAGCCTGACTACAAGCTCCTGATCCCGCGCACGGAGTATCATTGCCGCCGCTGCAAGGGCCATCAGGGCCATGTCTTCAACGACGGCCCCGCCCCGACGGGTCAGCGCTGGTGCAATAACGGCGTCGCCCTGGACTTCATTCCCGCCTAATACTGGCGGCGGTTTTCCGCGACCCCGAGCCGGCCTTGCCCGACAATCACGACGCGTTCCCTTCCGCGAGACCGCAACATGACGCCGGCGCGGCCATGATCGCCGATCCCGCGCGCTTCATTGCGGCCAACACCGTGGTGCGCGTTGCGCCGCTCGTGCCGGAGCTGAGGCTGCATCTGGCCGACGAGAGCCTCCCGATCTGGGAGAAGACAGAGGAAGCGCTGGGCGAAGCCGGCCTGCCTCCGCCTTTCTGGGCTTTCGCCTGGGCCGGCGGACAGGCAATCGCGCGATACGTTCTGGACCATCCGGAACTGGCGCGCGGCCGCCGGGTGCTGGACTTCGCCTGCGGCTGCGCGGTCTCCGGGCTCGCCGCGGCGCGCGCCGGCGCCACCAGCGTGGACGCGACAGAGATCGACCCCTTCGCGTGTCAGGCCGCGCGCGCCAACGCCGCGCTCAACGGCCTCGTCCTGTCGGCGCGCCAGGCCGACGTGGTTGGTGAAGACGACGGCTGGGATCTCGTACTCGCCGGCGACGTGTTTTACGAGAGCCCCGGCGCGCGCCGCATCGAGACCTGGCTCGCGGCGCTGCACGCGCGCGGTGCCGACGTGCTCATCGGCGATCCGGGCCGGACTTTTCTGCCACGCGACCGGCTCGAACCGCGCGCGCGCTACGACGTGCCGGTCAGCCGTGACCTTGAGGACCGGGACATCCGGTACGCGCGTGTGTGGCGCTTCCGCAACTGACGCCAGGGCGGAATCGCCGGACGTTTGCATCATGGCACGCGCACGCGCCGTCGACCGGCGCTTCTTCCTTCTGATCGAGATCGCCGCCCGCCGGCTCAACCGCGAGGCGGAAGCCCGCTTGCGGCGCGACGCGCGCGTCACCCCCGCCCAGGCCGCCGTGTTGTTCCTGCTTCTGCGCCGGGGGGAACGCCGCATGCGCGAGATCAGCGAAGTGCTCGCCCTCAATCCGCCCGCCGTCACCGGGCTGGTCGCGCGCATGGTCAAGGCCGGGCTCGTCGAGAAGCGGCCCTGCCCGGACGACCGGCGCGGCGCGACCGTGCGGCTGACCGAAGCGGGACGTCAGGCCGGCGAAATCGCCGATGCAAGCCTGCGGGAGTTCAACGCAGCGATCGCAGAGCGCATCGGCCCGGACGCCGACGCCGTCTATGACGGGCTCAGCCTGTTGGCGCGCGGTCCCGCCGAGGCATGAGGCCGCGGCTTTTGCTTGGCGCGTCCGCGCCGCCTCGCCTAAGCTCCGCGGGCGTTCGGGGGAGGCTGAGATGATCCGCGCGATCCTTGTCCTGCTTGGGCTCGCCGCCGCCGCGCTCATCGCGCGCGCGGCCTACATCGCCGTTCCAGCGTCCGGCGCGCTTGTCGCCGTCGAACCCACGGGCGTTTCGCGGTGCGACGCGCTTGAGATCGCCCCCGGCACAGAAGACGTCACCATCGATCCGTCCACCGGCCGGGTCTTTGTTTCCGCCGCCAACCGCCGTGCGGACGGCACCGATCCGCGCAACGGAATCTACGCCTTCAGTCTCGATGCGCCGTCAGACCTTCGGCTGGTGTCCGTCGATGCGCCCGCGGATTTCCGCCCGCACGGCGTCAGCCTCTGGCGGGGCGAAGGCGAGGACGGCGCGACGCTGACGCGCCTCTTCGTGATCAACCATCCCGCCGTTGGTCATCAGGTGCTCATCTTCGACGTGGCGGACAACGGCGCGCTTTCGCATGTCGAAACCGTATCCGCCCCGGCGATCTCCTCTCCCAACGACGTCCTCGGCGTCGGCCCGCGAGCCTTCTATGTGACCAACGACGTGCGCTTTCGCACAGGCGTGATGAGCTTCATCGAGGCGCTGCTGGGCCTGCCTTTCGGCGACATCGCCTATTTCGACGGCGAGACCGCGCGGATCGCGGCCAAAGGCTTCGCCTACGCCAACGGGATCAACATGAGCGCGGACGGCGAGACGCTCTATGCTTCAGCGCTCATGGCCCGGAAGGTGTTCGTGTTCCGCCGCGATCCCGAGACCGGCGCGCTGAGCCGGCGCGCCCGCATCCGCGTCCCGCTCGGGCTCGACAATATCGAGACCGGCCCTGACGGCGCGCTTTATATCGGCGGGCATCCCGATGTCTTCGCCTTCCTCGATCACGCAGCCGACGCGCGCGTGAACGCGCCCTCGCAGGTCGTCCGGCTTGATCCGCAGACCCGCGTGCAGGAAACCGTGTTCTATTCCGACGGATCGGAAATCAGCGCCTCGAGCGTGGGCGCGGTCCATGACGGCCGGCTGGTGGTCGGCGCGGTTTACGATCCCCATGTCCTCATCTGTCCGCTGGCGGATTGACGCCGGCCCAGCCCTTCAAGAGCTTCCATGACCGAGCCTGTGATCGTCTCCGACGCCGAGCGCGTGCGCACCATCCGCTTCAACCGTCCGGAAAAGAAGAATGCGCTGACGCGCGCGATGTATTCCAGCGCTGCAGAAGGGCTCGAAACCGCCGCCGAGGCCGGCGCGCGGGTGATCGTGCTGGCCGGCGGCGAAGGCGTGTTCACCGCGGGCAACGACCTTGTCGACTTCATGGAGGCCCCGCCGCATATCGGCGGCGGCGACATGCCGCCGGTCGAGCGGTTCATGCGGGCGCTGATGGAGGCGCCGGTTCCCGTGATCGCCGCAGTCGACGGGCTCGCCATCGGGATCGGCACGACGCTCCTGCTGCACTGCGATCTCGCCTATGCCTCGGACCGTTCGAGCTTCAAGACGCCCTTCGTCGATCTTGCGCTCGCTCCGGAATTCGGCTCGAGCCAGCTTCTGCCGGGCCTCGTCGGCCGCGCGGTGGCGAGCGACCTCCTTCTGCTCGGCTCCACCTGGGATGCGCAGACGGCCAGGGCGCGTCACCTCGTCAACGAAGTGTTTCCCGCCGACCGGCTCAAGGCGGAGGTGGCCGCGCGGGCCTCGGCGCTCGCCGCCAAAGCCCCCGCCGCGGTGAAGGCCGCGCGCGAGCTTATCCGCCGGGAGGCCGAACCCATGATCGACCGGATCACTCTGGAGGGCGGCATCTTCGCCGAGCTTCTGCGCGGCGAGGAATTCCGCGAGGCCGCGGGCGCCTTCATGGAGCGCCGCGCGCCCGATTTTTCCCGGTTCAGCTGAGGCGTCCATGCCCCGCGACCACATCCCCGATCCCGGCCGGGGCGAGACCCGGCTCAACGTGCTCGGCGGCGCGCTTGAGACCTGTTCGACCGATCCGGTCACGGGGTTCTACCGCAACGGCTGTTGCGACACCGGCCCGGAAGACCGCGGCGCGCACACCGTCTGCGCCGTCATGACGGAGGCGTTTCTCGCCTTTACCGCCAGCCGCGGCAACGATCTGTCCACGCCGCGCCCGGAATACGGCTTTGCGGGCCTCAAGCCGGGCGACGGCTGGTGTCTGTGCGCCAGCCGCTGGCGCGAGGCCTTTGAAGCCGGATGCGCGCCGCAGGTGCGCCTGTCGGCCACCCACATCCGCACGCTCGACTTCGTGCCGCTCGGCGCGCTTGCGCAGCACGCCGTCGATCCGCCCGGAACCGCCTGATCTTTATCTTGAGCCGACGAGGAGCCCGATGAGCGACGCCGCCTTTACGATCACCGAGGAACGCACCGGATAGAAAGGGCGCTATGTCGCCCGGGCGGAGGGCAAGCCTGACGCCGAACTGACCTATTCCGTCGCCAGCGACACGCTGATCATCGTCGACCATACCGGCGTTCCCGACGAATGGCGCGGAATGGGCGTCGGCAAGGCGCTGGTGGAGCGCGTGGTGACCGACAGCCGCGAGCGCGGCGTGAAGATCGTGCCGCTCTGTCCGTTTGCTAACGCCATGATCCAGAAGCACCCCGAGTGGCAGGACGTGCTTGGCGGGCGCCGCAAGGACGCCTGAGACCCGGCACGGACACGCCGACGGGCCGGTCTCCGAGACAGACCGGCCCGCCAACGAGGGGTAACGCTTTTTGGACAGGCGCGCCGTCGCGCGCTTGCGGAATTAAGCGTACTCGTTGAATCGGCACACACAACATAATTCGCTCGATAAGCTGTGGATAATCTCCGAATGCGGAGGAATTCTCCAGCGCTTCGAGGGCGTTGACCCAAACCGCGGGAACGGCGCAGTCTTCACGCCGTGTTTACGAAAGGCCCGGCGCGCGGCCTTCGGGGGAGAGCATTCATGTCGATTCGCATCGTCGGCGCCGTCGCGGCGCTCGCGCTGGCCGCCGGCGGCGTCTGGTTCGCCAATTCGGGGATCAGCCGCATCTATCTCAACGCGGGAACCGGCATCACGGCCAAGCAGCTTTGCTCGCTGACCTTCGTCTCGGGCCTGACGCCGGACCGCGCCGCCGAGCTCTATGTCGATCCGCTGCTTGGCGCGGCCTCCGGCTGGGTCTCGACCGACATCGACCCGAGCGCGGGCGAGGCGACGGCGAGCATTCTCGGCCTGTGGCGTCAGCGCGCGCTCTATCGGCCCGGACTGGGCTGCACGCTCGTGCACGGCGCGGCGGAATTCGACGCTTCGCTCTATCTGCCGACCGCCCGGCCGTTCCAGCCGATGCCGCTCGATGAAGCGCACCGCGACGCCGTCTTCGACGCGCAGGCGCTTGATGCGGCGATCGAGGCCGCCTTCGCCGACGACGGGCGCAACACGCTCGCCGTCGCCGTCCTGCAGGACGGCCGACTGGTCGCCGAGCGCTACGCCGAAGGGGTGACCGCGGCCTCGCCCATGCATGGCTGGTCGATGACCAAATCCATCGCCGCCCTCGTCGCCGGCGCTGCGGTGGAGCGCGGCCTCATCGACATCGACGCGGAAGGCTCGGTGCCGGCGCTTGCCGCCGCCGGGCGGCCGGAGATCACCGTGGACGACCTTTTGCGCATGACCGGCGGCCTGGCGGGTTACGAGCGCAATGACGGCTCGGATCCCAACTCGGAAATGCTCTTCACCCAGAGCGACATGGCGACCTACGCCGCAACGCGCGAGCAGATCCATGCGCCCGGCGAGACGTGGGACTATCAAAGCGGCAACACCATCCTGGCGGGCTCGGCGGTTGAAGCGGTCATGGGCGAGACGCTCGAAGAGAAGATCGCTTCGCTGCGCGCCTGGCTCTTCGAGCCGCTGAACATCCATTCCGGCCCGCTTGAGGTTGACGAAGCCGGCACGCTGCAATGGTCGAGCTATGCCTATCTCGCCGCTCAGGACTGGGCGCGGCTGGGCCAGCTCCTGCTCGACGACGGCCTTTCCCCCGGCGGAGAGCGGCTCATTCCGGCGGATTGGGAAGCCTATGTCGCCGAAGCGACGCCGGGCTCGAACGGCCGTTACGGCTCCGGGTTCTGGCTTCTCGATCCGGAGAACACCGGCGGCGCGCTCGTCTACTACATGAACGGCTTCCAGGGTCAGTACGGCTTCATCGTGCCCGATCTGGACCTTGTGGTGGTGCGCTTCGGCGCCAGCAACGGCGTGGAGCCGGGGGCCTACACGCTGCTGGCCGGGGTGGCTTCAGCCTATCGGGGCCTTCCCGACCCCATCCGGCAAGCCGCCGAGGCCCAATCGCCGGAATAAGGCGCCGCAGAGATGGGCGGACCGGGGGCTGCGTGCTAACTCCTGCGGCCCGCCCAGTGCTTGCCTTCATCTCTTCCGGACACGCGTCATGGCCTACCGATCCCTTCGCGAATTCCTCGAACTTCTTGAAGCGGAGGGCGAGCTCAAGCGCGTAAGCCGCCCGGTCTCCACCCATCTCGAGATGACGGAGATCCAGCGCCGGCTGTTGCCCGAGGGCGGCCCGGCGGTGCTGTTTGAGAACCCGGTCCATGCTGACGGCCGGCCGAGCGAGATGCCCGCGCTGGTCAATCTGTTCGGCACGGTGGGACGGGTTGCGCGCGCTGTCACGCTGGGCGGGGAACCGCGCAAGACCGCCGCCGAACTGCGCGAAGTCGGCGAACTGCTCGCCTTCCTCCGCCAGCCGGAACCCCCGCGCGGCTTCCGGGACGCGCTCGACATGCTGCCGATCGCGCGCAGCGTGATGAGCATGCGGCCCGGCACCGTGCGCAAGGCGCCCTGTCAGGAAGTCGTGCTGCAAGGCTCCGACATCGATCTGGACCGGCTGCCGATCCAGGGCTGCTGGCCGGGCGAGCCGGCGCCGCTGATCACCTGGCCGCTGATCGTCACCAAAGGACCGTCCGGCGCCAAGGAAGACGACTTCAATCTCGGCATCTACCGGATGCAG
>CAZLOV010000055.1:0-12909 GCA_964561235.1 uncultured Caulobacterales bacterium | reverse complement strand
GGCGAGATCGCCCGGCCCGTAGGTCCAGAGCCGCATGCCGCGCGCCTGGGCGGCCTCCATCAACGCGAAGGTCGTGTCCCCGTGAATGTTCACGCTTTCAAGCGGGTCCATCTGGACGGCGACGCGCAGGCTCATTGCGGACCTCCGGCGAGACCGGGCTCGCCCGCCGGATCGGCGCCTTCGCGCTCCGGAGGCGAATCGCAAAGCGCCGCCTGGCGGCCGCCGCGATCCGCAACGCTTGCGTCTTCGCCTTCCGCGCGAACGAGAACGACGACGCGGCTGACCCCGCCGACGAGCGAGGCGTGGGCGGCGGCGCGCTCGCGCTCGTCAGCGGAGCGCGCATAGCCGAGCAGGTAGACGACCCCGTCATGCGTCTCGACATTATAGTTCACGCTGCGCACGGCGGCGTCGGCGAGCAGGCGGGCGCGCACCTGCTGGGTGATGCCGACATCACGCGCGCCGCGCACGAGGCCGCGCCGTCCGCCGACCTCGATCTCGCTTTCCACCCGGCGCACCGACTGCGCAGACCAGGCGAGGCACTCGGCGTAGATCCGGTCCTCGAGGCGCGGGACCGAGCCCGACAAAAGCGCCACGCCTTCGGTCACCTCCACGTCGACCCCGCCCAGCGCATAGCCTTCCGCGCGCAGCATGGAGGACTTGATGGCGATGGAGGCGCTCTGGTCGTCCAGCTCGCGGCCGACAGAGCGGCCCGGTTGAACCACCGCGCAGCCTGCAAGCGCCAGCATGAGCGCCGATGCGGCGAGAGCAAGGAGGGGGCGTCGCATGTCCGGCGTCTCCCGGCTGTGTGGGGCGAGGCTTCGATACGCTGCGCCGCTCGGTCAGAGCAAGCGCGTCGCCGTCTCCGCATCCGGTGCGGCGACGCCGATGAGATGGCGCGGCAGGCGCCCGGGCGCAACCGCAACGAGATCAAAGCGGGGCGTCAGCCGCTGCAGCCCGGGCCGCGCCGCCCGGAACAGCGCGGCTGCGCGCGCGGTGCGCTCCGCCTGGCGCGGGCTGAGCGAGAACAGCGCGTCATCCAGCGAGCCGCGCAGCTTGACCTCGACAAAGGCGAGCACGGCGCCCTTGCGCGCCACCAGATCAATCTCGCCCGCCGGCGTGCGCACCCGGCGGGCGAGAATGCGATAGCCCTTGAGCGTCAGCCAGATCGCAGCGCGGCGTTCAGCGGCGCGTCCGCGCGCCTCCGCCGCCGCGCGCGCCTCCCGGTCACGCCGACGCACTGTAATCTCCGCCCTTTATCGCCAGCGCCCTTGCATAGAGCGCCTTCTTGGACGCGCCGGTAAGCTTCGCAACCTCTGCAGCGGCTTTCGCCGGCGGCAAGCGTCCGAGCGCCTCGCGCAGCGCGGCGTCCGCATCGACCGGCGCGCCTCGGTCTTCAGCCGGGCCGATCACGATCGCAATCTCGCCCTTCGGATCGGGTCCCGCCGCATAACGCGCCGCCAGCTCGCCGAGGCGGCCACGGACGGCCTCCTCGTGCAGCTTGGTCAGCTCGCGCGCCACGACCGCAGGACGATCCGGGCCGAAAACCGCGGCCGCATCCGCAAGGCTCGCCGCGAGCCTGTGCGGGCTTTCAAACAGGATCAGCGTGGCGTCCAGACCCGACAGGGCGTCAAGCCAGCTCCGGCGCTGGCCCGGCTTGGAGGGCGGAAAGCCGGCGAAAAGGAAGCGGTCGCTCGGCAGACCCGCGACCGAAATGGCCGCCAGCGCCGCGGACGCGCCGGGAAGCGCGCGGACGGGATGGCCCGCCTCGATCGCCGCCCGGGCGAGCTTGTAGCCCGGATCCGACACCAGCGGCGTGCCGGCGTCGGTGACAAGCACGATGCGCTCTCCGGCGGCGAGCGCCTCCAGAATGGCGGGGCGGGCGGCCTCGGCGTTGTGCTCGTGATAGGGCTGCGGGCGCCGGGAAATCCCATAAGCGTCCAAAAGCCGCCGCGTTTGGCGGGTGTCCTCCGCCAGGATCCGGTCGGCGTCCGAGAGCGCGTCCAGCACCCTCAGGGTGACGTCGCGCAGATGGCCGATCGGCGTGGCGGCGAGATACAGCCCGGGCTCAAGCC
Source organism: uncultured Caulobacterales bacterium (assembly GCA_964561235.1). Taxonomy (GTDB): domain Bacteria; phylum Pseudomonadota; class Alphaproteobacteria; order Caulobacterales; family Maricaulaceae; genus JBCBSP01. Next base: position 10,837 of record CAZLOV010000055.1, on the reverse strand, counting down.
GCGAGGGCCCCTTTGTGAGGTCGCGCCAAGGCGTCTCCGGCCGCAGTTGCGGGCGGTCGTTGGCGCGGCTAGCTTCGCCGGCGTCCGGCGGGCGGCCGGCTGGGAGAGGACGACGGGACGACATGATGCGATGCTCAGTTTCGCGCGCGCCGGCGACTTCGCCAAGGACCACGCCGAGCCGCTGGCGGATGCTGGCGGCCGCAGCGCTGGGCCTGTTCGCCGCCGCGTGCGCCTCCGGCCCGCCGCAGCCGCCGGTCAGCGCCCCGGATCAGCCGCTCGCGCAGCAAATCCCCGATCCCGCCGTTCTGCCCGCACCGTTGGCGCCGCCAGCCTACACGCCCGCGCACATGGCGGAGCTGCAGCGCGTCACGCGCGTCGGCGTGCTGCTGCCCTTCTCCGCCACCAGCGAGGCCGCACGCGCGGAAGCCTCCCAGCTCCTGCGCGCCGCTGAACTCGCCTTGTTCGAGCGCGCCGGCGACGATGTCCTGCTGCTGCCGAAAGACACGCGCGGCACGCGTGAAGGCGCGCGAAACGCGGCGGAAGCCGCCCTTGCCGACGGGGCCGAAGTGCTGATCGGTCCGCTTTTCGCCGATGCGGTGCGCGGCGCCGCCGAGCCCGCCCGCGAAAAGGGCGTGCCGGTCATTGCGTTCTCCACGGACGCGCGCGTGGCGGGCGACGGCGTGTTTCTTCTGTCCTTCCCGCCGGAGGAGGAAGTCCGCCGGGTTGTCGACTACGCCGCGCGCCAGGGCGCGGACCGCTTCGCTTTCATCGGCCCCTCCACGCCGTACGGGTCCGTCGCCGCGGACGCCTATCGCGACGCGGTCGCCCGCAGGCGCGGCTGGGTTGTTGCGGAGGAGTATTATTTCGGCGGCGTGCAGGCGATGACGGAAGCCGCACAACGGCTCGCATCGCTGGGCGTCGAGCCGCTCGACCCGGAAATCGCCGCGACGATGACGGGCGCGAACTGGTCGCCGCCCTTCACCGACCAGGCCCCGTTCGAGGTCGTGATGCTGCCCGAAGGCGGCGACGATCTGATCACGCTCGCGCCGGTGCTCATCTACGCCGACATCGACCCGCTGCTGATCAAGTTCGTCGGCACCGGGCTGTGGAACGATCCCGCGACCCGGCGCGAGCCGGCGCTCGCCCACGGGTGGTTCGCCGGGCCGGATCCCGCCGCCCGCGAGCGCTTCAACATCGCCTTTGAAACCGCCTACGCCAATCCGCCCTCGCGCATTGCGGGGCTGGCCTACGACGCCGCCGCGCTGGCGGCGCTGCTCGCCCGCCAGCCGGGCGGGCTCAGCGAGGAGAACCTGCTCAATCCGGACGGGTTTACGGGCGTGGACGGCCTGTTCCGCTTCCGCGAAGACGGCGGCGTGGAGCGAGGTCTTGCGATCTACACCCTGCGCCGCGGCGAGTTCGTCGTGCTCGAGCCGGCGCCGGAGCGCTTCTTCACCGCCGCCGAGCGCGCGCAGGATCTGCGCAGTCTGCGCCGCGGATTTGACGAAGGCGCGCTGGCGCCGCCCGATCCGGACGCGGAGGACGAAGGCGAGGAAGAACCCGCCTGAGGTTCAATCCGTCGGGCACAGCGCGCTTGCCGCCGCATCCGCAAACGCGCGGCCTGCCGGCGTCAGCCGGACCCGGTCGCCTTCAAGCGCGAGGACCCCGTAACCTGTCATGGAGGCGAGGCCGCTCTCGTCGATGTCGCGCCCGGTCGCAGCCCGCAGAGCCGCCCGGTCCAGCCCCTCGCTCACCCGAAGCCCCATCAGTATGCGCTCCTGAGCCTCCTCCAGAGGCGTAAGGCAGGCCTGCGTCCATCCGGCGTGACCGCTCGCGCCGGCGGCGTAGATGTCCGGCCGGGCCGGAGCCTCGGCGGCCAGCCGCCCGCCGGAGGCCGCATCGCCGACGCGCGAATGCGCGCCGGGGCCGATCCCGATCCAGTCCCCGCCCGTCCAGTAGAGCCGGTTGTGCCGGGAGCGGTCCGCCTCGCTGCGCGCATGGTTTGAGATTTCATACGCCGGCGCGCCGGCTGCCGCCGCGATCTCGCCGGTTGCGCGGTAAAGATCGGCGGCGGCGGCGTCGTCTGGCGGCGTGAGCTCGCCGCGCTCGACGCGTTTGGCGAAAGCCGTGCTTGGCTCGATGGTGAGCTGGTAGAGCGACAAATGCCCGGCGGGTAGCCGGAGCGCCTGGTCGAGCTCGGCGATCCAGCCTCGCAGCGTCTGGTTTTCTCGTGCGTAGATCAGATCCAGCGAAACCCGCGCGCCGGTTTTTGCGGCGGTCTCGACAGCCTCGATCCCGGCGGCGGCGTCATGGTCGCGCCCGAGCGCCGCGAGACACGCATCGTCGAGCGCCTGCAATCCGATCGAGAAGCGTTCGATCCCGGCTTGGCGGAAATCGGCGAAACGGGCGCGCTCGGCGGGATTGGCCTCGAGGCCGATTTCCACGCCCGCCTCGCATCCGAAGAGCGCATCGGCGCGCTCGATCAGACGCGCGACGTCGGCCGGATCCATCAGCGAGGGCGTTCCGCCGCCGAAATGGATCGAATGCAGCGGCCGGCGTCCCAGCCTCTCGCGCCAGCGCTCCAGGTCGGCGAGCAGCGCGCGGACCAGCCCGTCCGTCTCCGTGCGCGCCTTGTAGACGTTGAAGTCGCAATACGGGCAGATGCGCGCGCAATACGGCCAGTGAACATAAAGGCCGAGCGGCGTCATCCGCGAGCAGCCTCCGGAAAGACCGCCCGGACAAGCTTCCTGAAGGCGTCCGCCCGATGGCTGACGGCGTGCTTTTCGGCGGGATCCATTTCGCCGAACGTCACGCTGCGCCCGGCCGGCTCGAAGATGGGATCGTATCCAAACCCGCGATCGCCGCGCGGCGGCCAGACAACCTCGCCCTTCACCACCCCTTCATAAACGGCCGTCTCGCCCGTCGGCGCCGCGAGCGCCAGCGCGCAGACGAAGCGCGCGGTCCGCGACGCCTCGGGGCGCTCGCAAAGCGCGGCGTTGACGCGCTCCATCGCCTTGGCGAAATCGCGCGGCTCGCCCGCCCAGCGCGCCGAATAGACCCCCGGCGCGCCGTCGATGCCGTCGACGCTGAGCCCGCTGTCGTCAGCCAGCGCAACCTCGCCGGACGCCTCCGCCGCCGCCTTCGCCTTGAGCAGGGCGTTGCCGCGAAAGGTCGTCTCGGTCTCCTCCGGTTCCGGAAGGCCGAGCTCGGAGGCGCCCTTGACGCTCAGTCCGAACGGTCGGATCAGATCGGCTATCTCCCTGATTTTGCCTTCGTTATGGCTCGCTATCACCCAGGTTGAAGCGGTTCTGAACGCGTCGGTCATGAGGGCCTCGCACTCCGTGCATATCGCCTTTCGAAAAATTCATATCGTTTTTCGATAGATTTTTGTTGCGTCCCGATACGGGGTTCGCTATCTATCTTCTCGAGGCAAGGGGAACACCCCGCCTCGCAAACCCAACCGGCTCTCCCCGCCGGATTGAAAACAAACATTGGTCGAGCATTACAGGAGATGCGTACGATGGTCAGGTCCAACAACACCCAGTCGGGTTCGATGTTCGCTTCGGCGGTCGTGAACCTCGCGCTGTTGATCACGGTCGCGGCCGGCATGGCGGCGGCGATCCTCCCGACGATCGCGTGATCGTCGAACACAACCGGGCCGGCGGGCTCCTGACGCGCCTTTTTCCTCCCCTTTGAGGCGCGCTTGGGAGTTTCCGCCGGCGACGGTTTTTGCGCGTAGAGGAGACGCATGCGGACGCTAGGCCAGGGATCGCTCGCCTCGGTCCTGAAAATTCTTCTCGACGCGCTCTATGTGGGTCTCTGGGTTCTGCTTGCGCTGACGAGCCTCGTCATGGTCCTCATGATGGGCGCGGCGCTGTTCCGGTTCACGGGTCTCGGACCCGATCTGCCGCCTGCGCTGATCCAGTTCCTGCATCTCGACGTCGTGCTCGCGCTGCCGCTTGCGATCGCGGCGATCATCGCGTTGACCTTCATCACGGACCGGCTGCGCCGCATTTTCGCAACCCTCATCGCGGGCGACCCCTTCGTGCCCGAAAACGCCGGTCATCTGCGTTCGATCGCCATTGCGATCGCGGTCTTTCAGATCATCCGCTACGCCGCCCAGGGCTCCATCGCGCTGCTGCTCACCCTGGCGGGCCGTCCCGTCGAGGGCGGAACCGTGCTTGCGCCGAGCTTCAATCTGAATGTCGGGGCGTGGTTCGCCGTGCTGGCGCTGTTCGTGCTCTCGGAAGTGTTCCGGGAAGGCGCGAAGCTGCGTCAGGACCAGAAGCTGACGATCTGAGGGGCCGCGAGCGCATGCCGATCCGCGTCACCCTCGACCGCATGCTCCTGGAGCGCCGCATGTCGCTGACGGAGCTCTGCGACCGCGTGGGCATCACCATGGCCAATCTGTCGATCTTGAAGACCGGCAAGGCCAAGGCCGTGCGCTTCACGACGCTGGAAGCGCTCTGCCGTGAGCTGAGATGCCAGCCGGGCGACCTTCTCCTCTTCACCGACGAGGAAGAGGCCGAGGAGGAGGACGAAGGCGGCGGAAACGCCGCAGCCGGCTGATCGCGGCTAGGCGAGGGCGGCCGCCTGGCGCTCGCACAGTTCCGCGATCCCGCGCCGGGCCAGCGCGAAGACCACGTCGAACTGCGCCGGGCTGATCGGCCGGTCTTCGGCGGTGGCCTGCACCTCCACGATGCCGCCCTCTGCGGTCAGCACGAAATTCGCATCCGCCTCCGCGACGCGGTCCTCTTCATATTCCAGATCAAGTCGCGCATCGCCGCTGACGAGCCCCGCGGATATCGCGGCGATCTGGCTGTGGACCGGATCGGCCTTCAGCACCTCTTCCTCGATCAGCCAGCCGACCGCGCGCTTGAGCGCGACCCAGGCGCCGGTAATCGCCGCCGTGCGGGTGCCGCCGTCGGCCTGGATGACGTCGCAGTCGATGATGATCTGACGCTCGCCGAGCGCACGAAGATCCACGCAGGCGCGCAGCGAACGTCCGATCAGGCGCTGGATTTCCTGCGTCCGGCCCGACGGCTTGCCGCTTTGAACTTCGCGGCGCGTGCGCTGGTGGGTGGCGCGGGGAAGCATCGCGTATTCAGCCGTCACCCAGCCCTTGCCCTGCCCGCGCAGCCAGGGCGGGGTCGTCTCCTCGACGCTCGCCGCGCACAGCACCCGGGTGCCGCCGAAAACCGCGAGGCACGACCCCTCGGCGTAAGGCGCGGCGTCGAGCTCGAAGCGCACAGGGCGCAGCGCGTCGGGTGCGCGGCCGTCGGGTCGGGACATGCGGGCTCTCCTCGAATCAGTCGGCGGTGTAGGGTCTTCCCGCGTCGTCCATAGCGCGCGCGGGCGCAATTGGCGATCATCGGCCCCAACGCGGCGCCTCTGTTGCGAAGGACGGGCCGCCGACATACGTCCCACACGAGCGGTCCCGCCGCCGGCTGCAGCTTTCAGGCACATGAGCGCAACGCCCCATCCCTCGCTCCAGCTTTCCGAACTCGACGCCCGCTCGCGCGAAATCTTCCGCGAGCTGGTGGAGACGTATCTGGATACCGGCGAGCCGGTCGGATCGCGCACGCTTTCGCGGCGGACGGGCGTGAGCCTTTCACCCGCCTCCATCCGCAACACCATGGCCGATCTCGCCTCGGCCGGGCTCCTGACCGCGCCCCATTCCTCCGCAGGGCGCCTGCCCACGCACGCCGGCCTGCGCCTGTTCGTCGACGGCCTGCTGCAGATCGGGGAGATCGGGGAAGAGGAGCGCCGCGAGATCGACGAGCGCGTCGGCGCCTCCGGGCGGCGCTTCGAGGACGTGCTCTCGGAGGCTTCAAGCCTTTTGTCCGGCCTGGCGGGCGGGGCGGGTCTCGTCGCCTCGCCCAAGGCCGACCGGGCGTTGCGGCATGTGGAGTTCGTCTCGCTTTCGCCCTCCGAGGTCCTCGCCGTGCTCGTGCTCGACGACGGCGCGGTGGAGAACCGGATCATGACGCTTCCGGCGGGCCTGCCGCCGGCTGCGTTGATCGAGGCGGGCAATTATCTCTCCGCGAGGATGCGGGGCCGCACGCTTGCGGAAGCCGTCTCCGAGCTCGCCGCGGAGATCGAGGAGCGCCGCGCGCAGCTCGATGCGGCCGCAGCGGCGCTAGTGGAACAGGGGCTGGCTGACTGGTCGGGGCCTGAAAGCCGCACGCTGATCGTGCGCGGTCAGGGCAAGCTGCTTGAAAACGTCGATGCGGCGGAGGACCTGGAGCGCATCCGGCTCCTGTTTGACGACATCGAGCGCAAGGAAGACCTGCTGGCGCTGCTCGACGAAGCGCGCTCGGGTCAGGGGGTCCGCCTGTTCATCGGATCGGAGAACCCGCTTTTTTCCCTGTCGGGATCCAGCGTGATCGTCGCGCCCTACCGAAACCGCGAGCAGAAGATCATCGGGGCTCTGGGCGTGATCGGGCCGACGCGCCTCAATTACGCCCGCGTCATCCCGCTGGTTGACTACACCGCGCGCGCCGTCGGCCGGCTGCTTGACGGCTCCGGCTGAGCGCGGCGGCGTTGACGCCCCCGCCTCCGGATGCGTACCACCCCTTCATCGACCCATGAGGAAGAAGACGGCATGACCCGCGAGACTGATCGCGACGACGACCAAACCGCCGATGACCTGGACCCGGCCGAGCGCGAGGAGGCCGAGCTTCGCGACGCGCTCAGCGCCGAGGGCCTGGACGACACGCAGAAGAGCCCCGACCAGCTCGCCGCGGAGCTGGACGACCTCCGGGACCGCCTGCTGCGCGCGGTCGCGGATGCGGACAACACCCGCAAACGCGCCGCCCGCGACGTGCAGGAGGCGCGCGCCTATGCGGTGACGAGTTTCGCGCGCGACATGCTCGACATCGCCGACAATCTTTCCCGCGCGCTCGCCGCCGTGCCGGAAGACGCCCGTGAGGACGCCCCGGAAACACTGAAGAACCTGCTTGAGGGCGTCGAGATGACCGAGCGCAAGCTGGGCTCGACGCTGGAGCGCCACGGCGTGAAGAAGGTCGATCCGGAGCCGGGCGAGGCGTTCAATCCCAACGTCCACCAGGCCGCCGCCCAGATCCCGTCCGAGCATCCCGCCGGCAAGATCGCCCATGTCATGCAGCCGGGGTACGTGATCGCCGAGCGCACGCTGCGCGCCGCGATGGTGGTCGTCTCCTCCGGGCCGCCTGCGCCGCCGCCCCCGCCGCCGCCGAGCGCGACCGGGGAAGCGGATGCGCCGGCCGAGCCCGCCGATGAGAACGCCGGCGTCGATCTGAAGGCCTGAGCCGGCCTGTCTGCAATCCCGCAAAGAAAAAGCCCCCGCCCGGGACGGGGCGGGGGCGAATGCACAGCAGTCTGGCTCTCTTGAGGGGAAGAGAGAGCGGCGCCTAGTAGCGGCCGCCCGGATTGGCGCGCGTGCGCGGTTCGCCGTTGCGCCAATACGTGTCGCCGGTGCGCGTGTCCACATAATAGTAGCGTTGCGCGGTCCGGTCGAAATAAAGCTCAGAATGATAGGGATTGTTCGCTTCGTAGCCGCAACCGCCGTCGCGCTGGCAGCCGGCATAGGCGCCCGCCGCCCCGCCAACGACCGCGCCGATGAGCGCGCCGGTTCCCGCGTCGCCTGAGCCGACATTATTGCCGATGATCGCGCCGGCGGCCGCGCCGAGACCGGCGCCGACCGCGCCGCCCTGGACGGCGGAATTGTTGGCGCAGGCGGTGATCGAAAGACCGGCGAGGCCGGCGGCCGCCACGGAAAGAAGGCGCGCGGTCATGAAACGGGCTCCTGTCGCTGGCGCGCTCAAGGGGAAGGCGCGCATGCCCTACAGACTTGCGCGTGCTTTGGGCCGAAATGGGGCGCCCTGGCTCAATTCACGCGCCTGAGGGTCAGGTTGATCCGGCCGGGCCGCCATGTCTCCGGAAGGAGCGTGGAGGTGCCTGGGTAGATCCGGTCGACGCCATGGAAAAACCGTCGTGACGCGCCGGCCAGGACGACGACGTCGCCGGAAGACAGGACCAGAGAACGCGTCGCGCCCTTCCGCTCGGAGCCGCCCAGACGGAAGCGCGCCCTGTCGCCCAGCGAGACGGACACGACCGGGGCCTCGCGCGCGTCCTCGTCGGCGTCGACATGCAGGCCCATGCGCGCCTGCGGCCCGTACCAGTTCACCAGACAGGCCTGCGGAGGGTCCGGCCAGTTGGAAACCGACTCCCAGAGATCGAGAAGCGCCTGCGGGATCGCCGGCCAGGGCTCGCCGGTTTCCGGGTGCCGCGCGACATAACCGTACCCGGAAGGCTGCGGCAGCCAGCCCAGAGGGCCGAAATTGGTCATCCGCACCGAAAGCGGCTGGCCCGTGCGCGGCATGCGCGGCGTATAGAGCGGCGCGGCTTCCACGCCTTCGAGCACCGCCTCCGCGAGGGAGGCCTGCGCGGCGCGGTCGAAACGTTCGGGGAGAAACCGGAAGCCGTCGGTCATCGGATCATGCATGGATCACATGCAAGCGAGCCCGGCGCCCAAGCAAGCGGAAGCGGGCTAACCTCGCATCGGCTTTCATGGTCTCGGGGGACGCCGCTCATGTTTTCACCCTGGCTGCTCGACATTCTGTCGGTGCTCACCCAGCTGTTCATCCTGATGCTCGGCCTCGGCGCGCTGGCGGTCGTCGTCATCTGGGCCGCCGACATCGCCCAGACGAAGGACGCGGTGCGCCGCAACTATCCCGTCGTCGGGCGGTTCCGCGGCCTCTTCATCACGCTGGGCGAGTTCTTCCGGCAGTACTTCTTCGCCATGGACCGCGAGGAACTGCCGTTCAACCGGGCGGAACGCGACAGCGTCTACCGCGCCGCGCGGGGCGAGGGGAACATCATCCCGTTCGGATCGACCAAGCTGCTGTCGCCGGCGGGCACGGTCATTTTCGTCAACTGCGCCTATCCGGTTCTGGAAGAAGACCACGCCGAGACGCAAGCCTGCACCTTCGGGCCGCACTGCCGCGAGCCCTACCAGTCGACCTCCTTCTTCAACATTTCCGGCATGAGCTACGGGGCGCTTTCGAAGCCCGCGATCCGGGCGCTTTCGAAAGGCGCGGCCAAAGCCGGCATCTGGATGAACACGGGCGAAGGCGCGCTTTCGCCCATGCATCTTGAAGGCGGATGCGACATCGTCTTCCAGATCGGCACGGCGAAATACGGCGTGCGGACTCCGGAGGGGCGCTTCTGCAAGGACAAGCTGGCCGAGCTCGCCGCGATCCCCCAGGTGAAAATGTTCGAGGTCAAGCTCAGCCAGGGCGCGAAACCCGGCAAGGGCGGCGTCCTGCCCGGCGAAAAGGTGACGAAAGAAATTGCAAAGATCCGGGGCATTCCCGCCGGCGAGGACTCCATCTCGCCCAACCGGCATCCCGAGATCGAAACGAACGCGGACCTGCTCGACTTCATCGCCATGGTGCGCGACGTCACGGGCAAGCCGACCGGGTTCAAGGCCTGCATCGGCGCCTATGGCTGGCTTGAGGATCTCTGCCGCCAGATCAATGCGCGCGGCAAGGAATGCGCGCCGGACTTCATCACCATCGACAGCGGCGACGGCGGCACCGGGGCCGCGCCCATGCCTCTGATGGACCATGTCGGCCTGACGGTGCGCGAGAGCCTTCCGATCGTATGCGACATCCTGCATCGACACGGTCTGAAAGACCGGATCCGCGTGGTGTGCTCGGGCAAGATGATCACGCCCTCAGGCGTCGCCTGGGCGTTGGCGGTCGGCGCGGACGCGGTGGTCTCCGCACGCGGCTTCATGTTCTCCATCGGCTGCATCCAGGCGCTGAAGTGCCACAAGAACACCTGTCCGACCGGGGTCACCACGCACAAGAAATCCCTCCAGCGCGGCCTGGTGCCGCGGGAGAAGGCGGAGATGGCCGCCAACTACGCCCGCAGCCTGATCCATGACGTCGAGGTGATCGCCCATTCCTGCGGCGTGGCGGAACCGCGTCAGCTCAAGCGCAAGCACGTGCGCGTCGTCCAGGCGGACGGCGGCAGCATCAGTCTTGAAGAGCTGATGCCCTATCCCGAACCGGCCGGGTGAGCGCCGGCGCGGCTCTGCGGCCTTGCAGGCTTGCGCGCCTCTTCCTAAATCGCGGATCAGAAACCGGTCGCCTTCACATGGACGTGATGCGCCGGCGCGCCGGGCTCCGGCGTGATTTGAGTGTTTCAACCGACCCCAGACCGGGGGGCGGCCTCCGGTTCGGATCTCGCGCGCTTTGAAAGGCGCAGTCCGGCTCCCGCCCCGCCCGCTTCAGGAGAGAGAGCGCGCATATGAGCAAAGTCATCGGCATCGACCTCGGCACGACGAATTCCTGCGTCGCCGTCATGGAAGGCGGCCAGGCGAAGGTGATCGAGAACGCTGAAGGCATGCGCACGACCCCGTCGGTCGTGGCCTTCACCGAAGACGGCGAACGCCTGATCGGCCAGCCCGCCAAGCGCCAGGCCGTCACCAACCCCACACAGACCTTCTTCGCGATCAAGCGCCTGATCGGGCGCACCATGAACGACCCGACCGTCAAGAAGGACGCGGGCATGGTGCCCTACGAGATCGTGGGCGCCGACAATGGCGACGCATGGGTCAAGGGGCGCGACAAGAACTACGCGCCCGCCGAGATTTCCGCCTTCATCCTTCAGAAGATGAAGGAGACCGCAGAGAACTATCTCGGCGAGAAGGTCGAGAAGGCCGTCATCACCGTGCCGGCCTACTTCAACGACGCCCAGCGACAGGCGACCAAGGACGCCGGCAAGATCGCGGGCCTGGACGTGCTGCGCATCATCAACGAACCGACCGCGGCGGCGCTCGCCTACGGGCTCG
>CAZLOV010000054.1:0-13231 GCA_964561235.1 uncultured Caulobacterales bacterium | reverse complement strand
TCAAGGCGGGCCTGCCGAAATCCGCCCAGGCGACCACGCTCAACAAGGTGTGCGGCTCGGGCATGCAGACGGCCATTCTCGGCCGCGGCGCGATCGCGACCGGGGACGCCGAGATCGTCGTCGCCGGCGGCATGGAGAGCATGACCAATGCTCCGCACATGCTGAACCATCGCTCGGGCCAGAAGTTCGGCCATGACGTGCTGCGCGACCACATGGCGTTCGACGGTCTGGAAGACGCCTATGAAGGCATCGCCATGGGCAATTACGCCGACATGATCGCGCGCGAGCACCAGTTCACCCGCGAGGATCAGGACGCCTATGCGCTCGAGACGCTGCGCCGCGCGCAGGAGGCGACCAATTCCGGCAAGTTCAAGCGGGAGATCAGCCCGATCACCTACGCCACCCGCAAGGGCGAGGTGACGGTGGAGACCGACGAGCTGCCGCGCAATGCGCGTCCGGAAAAGATCCCCCAGCTCAAGCCGGCCTTCAACAAGGACGGCACCGTGACGGCGGCGAACGCCTCCGCGATCTCCGACGGCGCAGCAGCGCTTGTGCTGATGCGCAAGTCGGAAGCCGAGCGCAGGGGCCTGAAGCCGATCGCGAAGATCGTCGCCACCGCCGCCCATGCGCATGAGCCGAAATACTTCACCACCGCGCCGGTGCCGGCCGCGCGCAAGGCGCTGGAGCGCGCCGGCTGGAGCATCGAGGACGTCGACCTGTTCGAGGTCAACGAGGCGTTCGCGGTCGTGCCGATGATCTTCATGAAAGAGCTCGGCATCAGTCACGAGAAGGTCAATGTGCACGGCGGCGCATGTGCGCTCGGCCACCCGATCGGGGCGTCGGGTTCGCGCATCATCGTCACCCTGCTCAATGCGCTTGAGCAGCAGAACAAGACCAAGGGCCTCGCCGCGATCTGCATCGGCGGCGGCGAAGGCACCGCAATTGCGGTTGAGCGCCTGAACTAGGCCGCGCCACGCTTGCGCCTTGAAAGCCCCGGCCTGCGAAAGCAGCGCCGGGGTTTTTCGTTCAGGCCCTGTAGGGCGCAAACAGCGCGCCGACATTCACCCGTGCGCGCAGGCGGCTGGCGAGCAGGAACACGCCGCCGAACTTGCGCTGAAGGTAAAGCACGTCGACGGGCGGAACCGGGAACAGATCGCGGTCGCCGCGAAACGCCATGCCGCCTTCGCGCAGGGTCCGGGCGAGCGCGCTGTCGCCAAAGTCGAACCCGGCGTCCAGGCCCAGAGGCTCGAGCGCCGCGGCGCTGAGCGTCACGAAGCGCGCAACGCGGTCTTCCGGCGTCCGGTTGTCGATGAAGCCAAGCGATTCGCAGGCTTCGCGCACAGCCTCGAGGTCGCGGTCAGCGCCGGCGGTCATGAGCGCGCGATAACGCTGAGCGACGCTGGCGGGCACTTCGCGCGCGGCGCCGAAATCGATCAGGCCGAGCCGGCCGCTTGGCGCGTCGAACAGATAGTTTGCGAAGTTCGGATCGCTCTGCACGAAGCCGAACGTGAAGATCTCCTCGAAGGTCAGCGCGATGATCTCCGAGGCGATCCGGTCGCGCACCGCCTGGGGCTCGTCTGCGGCGGCCTCCACCGCCCGGCCCGGCAGCCAGCTCATGGCGAGCACGTCGCGGCTTGAGAAATCCGCCGCAGGCTCTGGAAGGTTGAAACGCTCCGACAGGCCCGGCAGGGCGGCGTAACGGCGCATGCGCGCCAACTCGGCTTCGTAGTCGGCCTCCTCGTGCAGCTGGCGCTTGGCCTCCTGGAAAAGCGGCTGCAGGTCCATGCCGCGCGGGCTGAGCCCGGCGGCGCGGATCAGCCGGCCGACATTGTCGATGTCGCTGTCGATGCTTTCGCGCACGCCGGGATACTGCACCTTGACCGCGAGCGTCCGGCCGTCCTTCGTCACGCCCTTGTGGACCTGGCCGATGGAGGCGGCGGCGACGGGGCGCGCCGTGAAGCGGGAAAAGCGCGACAGCCAGTCATCGCCCCAAGCTGCAGCGAGCACGCGCTTGAGCTGTCGCGGCGGCATCGGGTCGGCGCCCGCGCGCACGCGGGAAAGCACGTCGGCAAGCTCCGGCGGCAGGAATTCGCCGGCATCCATCGAGATGAGCTGGCCAACCTTGAGCGCGGCGCCGCGCAGGCGCGACAGCTCATCTGCGAGCCGCGCAGCGTTCGCCGGCGTGAGCAGATAGTCGCTGAATTCCCGCCGCTCGCCGCGGACGCGCGCGGACAGCTGGCCTGCGGCGGCGGAGCCGGCCATGGACGCCGCCAGCCCGCCCAGCCGCGCCATGCGGCTCAGACGACCTTTCGGCACCGCGCGGCCGTGTCCGGCCTCGCGGCCGCGTGTCGCCATGGCTCAGCTCAGAAGGTCGTCATACATCGCCGCAAACCGGCGGTGTCCGGAGCGGTCCCGGGTCAGGTCGAGATGTCCGCGCTGGCGGAAAAAGCGGTGCGCGCGCGTTTCGCCGCCGGGCGCCATGCGGGGAGGAAGGCGCTTTTTCCGGCCGATCATCGCGTGCGTCTCTCATTGCGGACGCGCACGGGGATGAGCTCGGCGCGCGGCGCGGCGGCGACGTCGATGATGCAGTGAAGCCCCTCGAGCGCTTCCGCAGCCCGGCGGCGCAGGCCGCGGGCGATGTCGCGCGCGCCGGCTGCGTTGAGCTGGTCGGCCTGGGCCTTGAGCAGGCTGGCGAGGGTGCGTCGGTCCTGATTGGTCATCGTCGGCTCCGTTGCTTGGCTGTTCCTGTTTACGAAGCCGGCGCCCGTCCGGTTCAAAATCAGTCCCGCTCAGCGAACCGTGCGGCGTTCGGCCTCGCGCGTCTGGATGACCTCGAAGCCAGAACCGTCCCAGCCGAGCGTGTCGATCACGAAGCGGTCGGGGCGAACCTCGACAAGATTGAAGCCCGCCGGTTCGCCGCGCGTGCGCGAGGACAGCGCGGTTGAGGCGCCCAGCGCCCAGGTCCGGCCGTCGCCGCCGGGCAGCGGTTCGAGAAACGCGGAATGCAGATGGCCCGTCATGACGAGATCGATCCCGCTCCCGGCGAACATCGCCGCGGCGGCGCGCCCGTTTCGCGTGCGCGCGCGCATCGGCGCGCCCGCCGGGGTCAGCAGCGGATGGTGACACGCAATGATGCGCGCAGCGCCCGGCGGCGCGGCGGAGAGTTCGGCGGCGGCCTTGCGCGCATCCGAGAGGGATACCTTGCCAAGCGACCAGTCGAGGCGCGGCTGCACGCCGCGTGCGGTGTTGAGCGTGGCGATCGCGGCGGCCTCGCCGGCGTGAGCGGACGCATTGCGCGGCGTGTGCCTGCGGAAGCGCCGGAACGGCGCGAAGCCGCGCACGGCGAGATTGAAAAGCGGCGTGTCGTGGTTGCCCGGCGCAATCACGAGCGAGGCGTCGAAGCGGGAGAGGAACGCGCGCGCAGCCTCGAACTCCCGGCGCGAGCCCTTCTGGGTGAGATCGCCTGTCGCGACCACGACGTCAGGGGCGATCGCGTGCAGGCTTTCCGCAAGCCTTTCGGTCATCGCCGCGTCGGCGTCGCCGAAATGCAGATCGGAGAGATGCGCAAGCCGCGTCATGGATCCAGCGCCATGACCGGGACGGGCCGCGGATGGCGGCTCACGCGCACGGCGCCGTTGAACTTCACCGGCTCGCCGTCGATCACCGCGCGCGTCCGGCTGCGCCCGTGCTCGCGCACGTCGAGCTGGTCGAAGTCGAAAAGCGCGGTATCCGGATCGAGACCGGAAAAGCCCGCCATGCCGAGAAGCGCGGCGCGGCCGGCCGAGATGAAGCCGCGCCAGCGTCCCGCCGCGCCGTCCAGCGACAGGTCCGATCCGTCCCAGCGCGCGCCCGCGAGCACGTCCTTCAGAGGCCCGTTGCCTGCGAAGACGAGTTCGGCGCGCTCCTCCGCGCCGCCGTCGACGGAAAACCGGCACCGCCGGGTGAACAGCTTGCCGCCCCATGCCGAGAGGCTTTCGCGCAGCCCGGACGCGCCCTCCCGGCGCGCGGCCTCGCGCATGCGCGCAAGCGGATAGGCGGCCCCGAAAATGGCGGTCAGAAAGAAGGGCCGGCCGCCGGCCTGCGCGATCGGGAAGGGACGCGGCCGCGCCGCCTTCAGCCTCGGCAGAAGCGCTGCGAGGTCTGTTTCGCCATAAAGCCTGCGCGCGAGCAGGTTCATCGTTCCGCCGGGCAATGGGGCGATCGCCGTGTCCGTGTCGGCGGCCATCAGGGCGAGCGCTGCGGCGGTGCCGTCCCCGCCGGCGGCGAGCACGGCGGTGACGCCGCGCTCGCGCAGGCGCCGGAACGCCGCCTCGGGCCCGGCTTCGCCAATCGCTTCAACGGGAAGGTCATCCCCGAACGCGCTGCGCGCCGCTTCAACCACAGCGTCCGCGCCGGCGCGCGAGACGGCGCCGGCATGCGGGTTTACAAGCAGGCCGGTAACCGGCGGATGAGAGATGAAACGTCCTCCTGCAGCTTGCGCCAACCCTAGGAGCAAAGGCGACGGGAACAAGGCGGCCCAATCGCCGACGGCGGGTTTCTTCAACGCTGAAAGAGCAGCGCAGACGCTTCGGGATGCGGTTTTCGCAGGCGCAACAACACGTTCGCGCTCGCGGCGCCGGTGGACAATCGGGCGGCTTGCGGCTAGGTCGCCGCCTGCGTCGCGCCTGCCGCCTGAACGGCGCGCGCCAGGGATCATTCGCTTCGAGGGGGCCTGGATGGCCAAAAACGCTGCTTCCGCCCAGCCGCAGGACGGCGAGGCGCCCGGTCTGGGCGCCGGGCAGTCCCGCTTTCACGTGCCTGCGCCGGCCTTCCGGCCCGGCGATACGCCGGATTTCTCCGGGCTGGACCTGCAGAAGGCCGGCGAGGCGAAGCGCCCTGATCCGCTCGCCCCGGCCGGGGAGACGCGCGATCTCGCCTTCGGGCTGGTCGGTGTTCTGGATCACAACCATCAGGCGGTCGGCGAATGGGACCCGCAGCTCTCCGCGGATTTGCTGCGCGAAGGCCTCGGCCACATGGTGCTCACGCGCATCTACGACGAGCGCATGCTGAAGCTCCAGCGCCAGGGCAAGATGAGCTTCTACATGAAGTCCACCGGCGAGGAGGCGGTCGCGGTCGCCGGCGCGATGGCGCTGCGCAAGACGGACATGGTGTTCCCGAGCTATCGCCAGCAGGGCATCCTGATTGCGCGCGGGCGCAATCTCGTCGACATGATGTGCCACTGCATCTCCAACGCACGCGACAATCTGAAGGGACGCCAGCTGCCGGTGCACTACACCTGGGCGGAGGGGTCCTTCTTCTCGATCTCGGGCAATCTCGGCACCCAGTTCCCGCAGGCCGTCGGCTGGGCGATGGGCGCAGCCTACAAGGGCGAGGACCAGGTCACGGCGAGCTGGATCGGCGACGGCACCACGGCTGAAGGCGATTTCCATGCGGCGATGACGCTCGCCTCCACCTATCGCGCGCCGGTGATCCTCAACGTCGTCAACAATCAGTGGGCGATCTCGATGTTCCAGGGGATCAGCCGCGGCGACGCGCCGACCTTCGCGTCAAAGGGGCTGGGCTATGGCGTGGCCTCGATCCGTGTGGACGGAAACGACTTCCTCGCCGTCTACGCCGCCACGCGCTGGGCGGCCGAGCGCGCGCGCCAGGGCGGCGGCGCCACGCTGATCGAGATGTACACCTATCGCGGCGACGCGCATTCGACCTCGGACGACCCCACCAAGTACCGGCCCAAGACGGAATACCAGGTCTGGCCGCTGGGCGATCCGATCGAGCGGCTGAAGAACCATCTCATCGGCCTCGGCGAATGGGACGAGGCTCGCCACGAGGCGCTCGAGACGGAAATGACGGCCTATGTGACCAAGGCCTACAAGGAGGCGGAGAGCCACGGCACGCTGCATGACGGCCCGCTCTCGCCCGTCCAGTCCATGTTTGAAGACGTCTACGCCGAGCCGGACTGGCGCCTGCGCCGCCAGCGCCAGGACCTCGGCGTCTGAGAGGGACCGATCCATGCCCGCCATGAACATGATCCAGGCCCTCAACTCGGCCATGGACACGCTGCTCGACAGTGATCCCGACGTGGTGATCTTCGGCGAGGACGCCGGCTATTTCGGCGGCGTGTTCGGCGCCACCCAGGGCCTGCAGAAGAAATACGGCCTCGACCGCGTGTTCGACGCGCCGATCAACGAGGCCGCGATCGCGGCGATGGCCATCGGCATGGCCGCCAAGGGCCTCAAGCCGATCGCTGAAATCCAGTTCGCCGACTACATCTTCCCGGCCTTCGACCAGATCGTTTCGGAGATGAGCCGCATCCGCTACCGCTCGGCCAACCAGTTCGCCTGTCCGGTGGTGGTGCGCACGCCCTGCGGCGGCGGCATTCGCGGCGGCCAGACGCACTCGATGAGCCCGGAGGCCTTCTTCACCCACATTCCGGGCGTGAAGGTGGTGATGCCCTCCAACCCGCACGACGCAAAGGGCCTGCTGATCGCCGCGCGCGAGAGCGAGGATCCGGTCATCTTCTTCGAACCCAAGCGCATCTATAACGGGCCGTTCGACGGCAAGCCGGACGCGCCGCTGAAGAGCTGGGCCAAGCATCCCAAGGGCGAGGTGCCCGAAGGCCGCTACACCGTTCCGCTGGGCAAGGCGGAGATCGTGCGCGAAGGCGCGGATCTGACGGTGGTGACCTACGGCACGCTCGTCCATGTCGCAGAGGCCGCCGCCGAGGAGCACGGGCTGGATGCGGAGATCATCGATCTGCGCACCATCGCGCCCTACGACATCGAGACCATCGCCGCTTCGGTGAACAAGACCGGGCGCTGCGTGGTCGCCCACGAGGCGCCGCGCACCTCCGGCTTCGGGGCCGAACTCGCCGCGCAGATCCAGGAAGAATGCTTCTACGCGCTGGAGGCGCCGGTCTATCGCCTCACCGGCTGGGACACGCCCTATCCGCACGCGCACGAATGGTCCTACTTCCCGGGCCATGCGCGGTTCCTTCGCGCCATGCAGACCGTGCTGGAGGCCGCCTGATGAGCACCTACACCTACAAGCTGCCCGATGTCGGCGAAGGCGTCGTGGAGGCGGAGATCGTCGAGTGGCACGTCAAGGAAGGCGACACCGTCAAGGAGGACCAGCACATCCTCGACGTGATGACGGACAAGGCGACCGTTGAGATTCCCTGCGCCGTCAACGGCGTGGTGAAGAAGATCGTGGGCGAGCCGGGCGACGTCATCCCGGTTGGAACCGAAATCCTCGTCATCGACATCGAAGGCGCGGCGCCTTCGGACGACGAGCCCGCCGCCGCGGAAAAGCCCGCGCAAGAGCAAACGGAAGACGCGCCCGCAGCGGCTTCGACGCCGCCGCGCGAGCCGGAGCCCGAACCCGCGCCCGCGCCGGCCAAACCGGCCGCCGCGCCGAAAGCGCCGCCTGCGCCTGCGCCTGCAAGCGGGCCGAGACCGTCCTGGGAGCGTCCGCTCGCCAGCCCCGCCGTGCGCAAGCGCGCGCTGGAGGCCGACATCGACCTTCACGCCGTGCCGGGCACCGGCCCGGCCGGGCGCATCACGCACGAGGATCTCGACGACTTCATCGCCGCCGGCGGCCGGCTTGTCGCCAGGGCGGGCGCGCCGGGCGCGGCGAAAACGCCGAAGACCGGCGTCAACGAGGTCAAGGTCATCGGCCTGCGCCGGAAAATCGCGCAGAACATGCAGGCCGCCAAGCGCGACATTCCCCACATCGCCTATGTCGAGGAGATAGACCTCACCCAGCTGGAGGATCTGCGCGCCCATCTCAATGCGAACCGGCGCGAGGATCAGCCCAAGCTGACGATCATCCCCTTCCTTGTGGCCGCCCTGGTGAAGGCGCTTCCGCACACGCCTCAGGCCAATGCGCATTATGACGGCGAGAACGGGATCCTCACCCAGTTTGAAGGCGTGCATTGCGGCATCGCCGCGGCCACGCCCAACGGGTTGATGGTGCCCGTGGTCCGGCACGCCGAGGCGATGGACGTCTGGGAGATCGCCGCGGAGGTGAAGCGTCTCGGCGACGCGGCGCGCAACGGAACCTGCACGCGGGAGGAGCTGACCGGCTCCTCGATCACGATCACGTCCCTGGGCGCCATCGGCGGCATCGTGACCACGCCTGTGATCAATGCGCCCGAGACCGCCATTATCGGGGTGAACAAGCTGCAGACCCTGCCGCGCTATGACGCGGAGGGCCGCGTGGTTCCGCGCAAGATCATGAACCTGTCCTCCAGCTTCGATCACCGGATGGTCGACGGCTATGACGCCGCCCAGCTCATCCAGCGCGTCAAGGGCCTGCTCGAGAACCCGGCCACTCTGTTTATGGAAGGCTGAGCCATGACCAAGACCCGCAAATGCCAGGTGCTCGTGGTCGGCGGCGGCCCGGGCGGGTATCCGGCCGCGATCCGCGCCGGACAGCTCGGCCTGGACACCGTGATCGTGGACAAGCACGGGCTCGGCGGCACCTGCCTCAATCGCGGCTGCATCCCGTCAAAGGCTTTCATCCACGCGGCCGGCAAGTACGAGGACATGGCCCGGCATGCGGGCAAGGACGAGATGGGCCTGTCGCTGTCCGGCCCGCCCGTGCTGGACATGGCGGGTCTTGTGAAATGGAAGGACGGCATTGTCGGCAAGCTGACCAAGGGCGTGGGCGGATTGCTCAAGGCCGCCAAGGTCGAGGCGCTCGCCGGTTGGGCGGTGTTCGACAGCGCCAAGAGCTGCACGGTGACCACCGATGACGGCGAGGAGATCCGCATCGAGGCGGAGAATGTCGTGCTGGCCACCGGATCGAAGGAGGTCGAGCTGCCGTTCTTGCCGTTCGGCGGCAAGGTGCTGGGCTCAACGGAGATCCTCGACGTCAAGCGCCTGCCCAGGAAGCTCGTCGTTGTGGGCGCCGGCTATATCGGGCTCGAGCTCGGCATCGCGTTTCGCAAGCTCGGCTCGGAGGTCACGTTCGTGGAGGCCGCCGACCGCATCCTTCCCGGCTATGACAAGGAGCTGACGCGACCGGTCGCCAAATGGCTCAAGGATCATGGCGTCGAGGTTCACACCAGGACGAAGGCGAAAGGACTTGCAGGCGAGGGCGCGGAGGCCGCGCTGGAGATCGAGACGGCGAAGGGCGAGGCCGAGCGTCTGGAGGCCGACATCGTTCTGGTCGCGGTGGGCCGCAAGCCGGTCACCGAAGGCTGGGGGCTCGAGGCGATGGGGCTCGACATGGACGGGCCGTTCATCAAGGTCGACGAACGCTGCGCGACGCCCATGCGTGGGGTCTATGCGATCGGCGACCTCGTCGGCGAGCCGCTGCTGGCTCACAAAGCCACCGCCCAGGGCGAACTCGTCGCGGAAGTCATCGCCGGACACAGGCGCGTCTTCGATCCCGTTTCGATCGCAGCGGTCTGTTTCACCGAGCCGGAGCTGGTCGGCGTCGGTCTGTCGCCGGAAGAGGCCAAGGAGAACGGCGAAGCCGTGATCGTCGGCAAGTTTCCTCTGGCCGCATCCGGGCGCGCGCTGACCATGGAAGGCGGCGCGGACGGCGGTTTCGTGCGCATCACCGCGCGCGAGAGCGATCACGTCATCCTCGGCATCCACGCCGTGGGCAAGCACGTCTCCGAGCTGTCGGGCGAGTTTGCGCTCGCCGTGGAGATGGGCGCGCGGCTGGAGGACGTGGCGGGCTCGATCCACGTCCATCCCACGCTGACGGAAGGCTTCGCCGAAAGTGCGCTCGCCGCGCTCGGCCACCCGATCCACATCTCCGCCTGACCCGGCGCGTTAACGCCGTTTTGTCAGATGGCGTGGCAAACGTCCGGTCATGCCGGGCTTGCTCTCCTCGCATCTGCTGAGCGAAGCGCCGCGCGTCTGGTACGCCGCGCTCGACGGACCGACGACGCTCGAGGTGTCGATGGCCAATCTTCGCCGCTTCCAGCGCCGCGTGGCGGAAGAACGGCTGGAGGCTCTGGTGGTCGATTACCGCAGCGCGGGCCTGCTCATGCTCCCCGGCGAGATGGATGCGCTGTCGCGGCGCTTCGGCTGGATGCTGCCGGAGGGCTTCCGCATCGCCTATGTGACCAGCCGGCGGAACCGGAAATTCGCAGCCTTCATGACGCGCCATCTCGCCGGTGAAGGCCTCACGGCGCGGGATTTCTCCGCATGGGCGGACGCAGCGGCCTTCGCCGGATGCCCGGGGTTGGCGGATCCGGCGCCTTCCAGCGGCGACATCGTCCGGATCTGAGGCGGGCTTTGCGGCGGCTTGCGGCGCACGCTACCTCTCTCCCATGCCTCACGATCACGCCCACAGCCATGCGCACGGCCACGGACATCACCATCACGCGCACGTTCACGACGGGAACGCGCGCCGCACCCTGATCGCGGCGGTTCTGACCGGCGGCTTCATGATTGCGGAGGTGATCGGCGGTGTGATCACCGGCTCGCTCGCCCTGATCGCGGATGCAGGCCACATGCTCACCGACTTCGCCGCGCTGGCGCTGGCCTGGTGGGCGTTCCGGCTGTCGCGCAGGCCCGCGACGGCGAAACGGTCCTTCGGGCTCGACCGCGTTCAGGTGCTGGCCGCCTTCGCCAACGGCGTGACGCTCGCGGCCATGACGCTGTGGATCGCCGTCGAGGCGCTCATGCGGCTGGCCGATCCGCAGCCGGTGGACGCCGGTCCGATGATGGCGGTCGCCGCGCTGGGTCTCGGCGTCAATGTCGTCGTCTTCGCGATCCTGCACGGGGCGGATCGCGACAATCTCAATATCCGCGGCGCAGCCGCCCATGTCATGGGCGATCTCCTGGGGTCGGTCGCGGCCGTCCTTGCGGGGGCTGTGATCCTGACGACGGGCTTCACGCCGATTGATCCGCTGCTGTCGCTGCTCATCGCCGGTCTGATCGCCGTTTCCGCGGTGCGGCTGATGCGCGACGCCGGGCGCATCTTGCTGGAGGCGGCGCCGGAGAGCCTCGATCCGGACGCGATCCGCGATGACCTTCAGGCGGCCGTGCCGGGCCTCTGCGGCGTGCATCATCTGCATGTCTGGTGTCTGACCGAGGAGCGCGTGCTCGCGACGCTTCATGCGCAGCTGGAGGAGGCCGCCTCCGCCGACGAGGTGGTGCGCCGCATCAAGCAGCGCCTGGCGGAACGCTTCGGGGTCGGACACGTCACCGTGGAGACCGAGCGCGGGACGTGTGCGGACCGGAATCCAGTCCCGCCAAATGAATGAATACGTTCATTAAATAAAAATATACCCGGCGCCGCTACGGTGCGCTCCGGATCGGGGGCCGGAAGAGCCTCCTGACCGTGGGTTGGTGGAGCCGCGCCCATGCAGCGCGGCCATGTTCAGGGGTTGATACATGACCTTCTTCAAGGAACTGAGCGCGGCGCTGGTTCTCGGCGCTGCTTTGTCGACGGGCGCCTTCGCGGTTCAGGAGGAGCCGGAGCTGGTCGAGGTCGCCGCGCCGGAATATCCGCGCGGCGCGGAACGCCGCGAGCTCGAGGGCTATGTGGTGGTGCGCTACACCGTCTCGCCGGAAGGCCGCGTCGACAGCCCGGAAATCGTCGAAGCCCAGCCGGCCGGCGTGTTCGACCGCGCCGTCCTGCGCGCGCTGGAAGACTGGCGCTACTCCCCGCCGGCCGCGCCGGTCGCGGGCGTCGAGAAGCGCTTCGACTTCAACCTGCAGGATTAAGCCATCTTTAAATAGGGCGGTCCCACACAGGGATCGCCCTTGATTTCATCTTTCGGCGTTAACCATAGCAGGCTTGCCCATGCCGCGTTCCCTTCACTCGGTCCGCACGCGCCTTCTCGCCGCCTTCGGCCTTGTCGCCGGCATGACGGTGCTCGCCGCTGTCGTCTCCTTCACAGCCTTCGGCGTCATCCGCGGCTCGTTCACCGAGGTGGTCGACGGCGCCCTGCCGAGGGTGAAGGCGGCGGAAGCCCTGGACTCCGCAAGCGGTGCGATCACCGGTGAGCTTGCGGCGTTCGCCCGTGCGCGGGACCAGATCGACATGGCGGCTTCGCAGTCGCGTCTTGCGGAGCTTGCAGAACAGGCCCGCGCCAGCATCGAGGATCTGCGTGACGCCGGGGCTGCAGGCGTCAACGAGCTGAGCGCCGCGATCGACGATCTCTCAACCGCCGTCGAGGACGCAGAAGCGGCCGCGCGCATGAAAATCGCCGCCCAGGAGGCGCGCGTAAGCCTGCTGCGCGAGGCCCTCGCGGCCCGCGCCAGCGCCGCCTCGACGCTGGAAGCCCGTCTCGACGAGGCCAGCGATCCGGCCCAGATCGAAACCATCCTGCGCGTGATCATGGGCGTGAACCTGGTGGCGACCCAGTACGCAGAGGTCGACAACGCGCAAAGCGCCGCGGCCGTTGATGCGGTCGAGGAGCGCTTCGAGTTCGCCGCTGACGAGCTTCTCGTGAACATCGCCATTCTTGGCGACGCCATCGATGCGGCGACTGCCGACGCGATCAACGCGCTGGTCGACCGCGCTTATGGCGGCGACGGCGTCTTCGCCAACCGGCGCAACGAGATCGCCCTGACCGCCCAGGCCGATGCGGCGGTGGAAGAGGCGCGCTTCTCCCATGCCGTTCTGGCCGAACAGGTTCAGGGCGTCCTTGCGCGCGCGCAGGCGAATGTCGAGGACGCCTCCGCCGGCGGCGTGCTGGCGGTCAATTCCGGCGCGACCCTGCTCGCGCTGCTGACCCTCGCCGCCATCGTCGTGAGCGGCGCGGTCGGGCTTCTCTACGTGAACAACAATCTGCTTCGCCGCCTGACGCGTCTGAAGAACGTCATGAGCGCGCTTGCAGAGGGCCGCACCGCGGAAGCGTTCGAACCGGCCGGCCGGGACGAGATCACCGACATGGCCCGCGCCGTTCTGGTCTTCCGCCAGAACGCCGTCGAGCGTCAGCGGCTGGAGGCCGAACAGGCCGCCGAGCGCCAGGCGCAGGAAGAGCGCGGCCGCCGGATCGACGATCTCATCCGCGCGTTCGAGGAAACCTCCAACCGGGCGCTCGCCGCCGTGTCGTCGGCGGCTGACCAGCTCGACCTCGCCGCGGATGCGCTCAATCATTCCTCCGCAACCGCCACGGAGCGCACCGCGGAAATCCTCGCCCATCTGGAGACCCTGCCCCAGGCCATGGTCTTCGTCTCCCACGACAACCGCCTCCTGGCCCGCATGGTGACGCGGGCGGTGCTGCTCCACGAGGCCCGCCTCCATGGGGCCACCATGCACA
>CAZLOV010000053.1:0-13807 GCA_964561235.1 uncultured Caulobacterales bacterium | reverse complement strand
TCCCCGTCGAGCGCAGCCAAGGCGGCGGGGGCCTGACGAAAGGCGTCGGCGGCCGGTTCGAGCGCGCGCGCGCGCGCCTGCGCCTCGTCAGCTTCCAGAGCGAGACGAACCACGGCGAGAAAGGCGCAAAGGGCCAGAAATCCGCAAAGCGCAACCGCAGCCGGATTGGCGTCCAGCGGTTCAGGCCGCGCGCCGCCAAGGATGGAGAACGCCGCGAGCACTGCGAAGCCGCTTACCGCCATCACGCTCGACAGACCGGCGTCCGCCCGGGGCGCCGACGCGGCAACCGCAGCCGGACCCGCCAGGAAGACAAGCGCCGCGCCGGAAAGCGCGCCGCCCATGGCCGCAGAAAGCGCAAACGCGGGCGCAATCCAGGCCAGCAGCATGGCGAAGCGCGCGCCGTCGCCCGGGCGCTTGCGAAGCGTGACGAACAGTCCGATCAGGCCTGGCGCGAAAATGCACGCCCAGACGGTCAGCCGCTGGGCGTCATAGGGCTCAAGGCCCAATGCCGCCGTTCCGCCGCTTTGCAACGCCAGCCCGGTCGCGGAAAGCAGCCAGAAAAGGTGAACGAATGGCCCGGACAGGCGCTCGAGCAGTTTCAGCAGGAAGTCGCGATGCGCGGCCATGTCCGAAGTCCCGTTGCGCGAGCCGACTCGGCCCGATGCTCCCTACATGACCGTCGCCCCGTCTGCGTTAACAATCGTTGAATCTGTGTTAAACCGATCGGTGACTCCTTGGAGGGCATCCTCTCTGCGGGCATGATGGTGGAGCCCCCAAGGAAGGGAAGGAACGGCCATGAAGGTCGGCACGTTTAAAGCCGCTGCGGTGGCGCTCGCCGCGGCGTTCTCCTCGGCCGCGCATGCGGACCAGGACGCCGGCGGAACGCCGGTGCTTACGCTGGAGCCGGGGTCGCCTGCAGCCCGTCAGGAGCTCTGGCGGGAAGCGGAAACCTACGCGGCCTACCACGAGGATGTCGGTGAAGCCGGCCGGCGCGAACTCCGCTCCGGCGCGGATCTGGACGCCACGATGGACAGCCTTGCGGGCTATTACAGCGAGGATCGCCTGTCGAACGCTCAGGTCGCCTATACCGCGATCGTGGCGAGCCGGCACGCGCGCTTCATCGACTCGATCCGCGCCGTCGCGGACTATTACGGCATGGAGACCGCCGTTCAGGGCTTCCTGAACGATCCGGCCTACGCCATCGGATTTGAAGGCGCAGACGACGCCGCTGACACGGTCATGGAGGCGATCGGCGAGGATGTCGCCAGCATCCGCACCGTAGGCGGGCGCTACCGCCAGGCCGCCTATGACCTGCAGGCGGAGGCCTGGGCGCAGTTGCGCGCGCGCGACCGCGACCAGCGCCTGCGCGCGCTTGAGACCGCCGCCGACCGGCTCGTTGTCGATTTCGAACTCGCCGCCGACACGTCCGGCGCCGCCTCGATGGGTTCTGCGGCCGCCTTGTTCGCCGAGGCCACCGGGCGCGAACGCCCGCAGCTCGACCTCGTTGTCAATGTCGGCCAGGCGCAGATGACGCCCGACGAGCGCCGTGTGGGCCGCGTGCTTGCGGTCGCCGCGCTGCAGTCCATCGAAAGCGGCGACCGCCGTTCGCTGGACGCCCTGCTCGCGGATCCCGGCGTGGAGCGCTGCATCAACTGGGCGCGCCTGCATCTCGCCCAGTGCGTGGCCGCAGGCCATTTCAAGTACGAGGACAGCTTCTGCATCGCAGAGCACGCCCTCAACGACATCGCGGGCTGCCTGTCGGCGACGCGTGCGGCGCCGTCCGGTTCGGGCCTGACCGCCCAGGCGTCGACGAACTGATCGTTCAGGGGTTTGAACGGCGCGTTGAGGCCCTCCAACAGCCTTAACGCGCCGTTCACCGCAGCCGGCGGTTTAAGTGGCGCCTCAGCGACGGATCGCTAGCCTTCGCAACGTCTCATGAGTGCGCCCGGCGCACTCGCGGCGTGCAAAGCGGACCGATCCCATGATGTTCCTCATTCGCGCAGGTTTCTGGCTCGCCGTCACCGCCCTGTTCGTGCCGCCCGGGTTCACCGCCGAGGGCGCCGCCTGGACCGAACCGCTGCGCGCGGAGATCGCGCGTCTCGCCCCCTCCGCGCCGGATTTCGAGCCCGCCGCGCAGCGCGCCGCCGCACCGCCGGCCGCCGCTCCTCTTCCTGTCGATGCGCGCAGCGGTTTCTGTATCGAACGGCCGGAGGTCTGCGCGGTCGCCGCTGAAGCGCTGCGTTTCGGCGCGTTCCTCGGCGACCTGGCCGCCTACCGCATCGAAGCCTGGCTCGCCGCAGACGCCGATCCGGCCGCGGATGAACCCGTCAGCCGGACCATCTGACGCGTACCGCTTGCACCCGCGCCCGACCCGGACTACCTCGCGGTTCATGAGCGTGAATGACGACATCAACGCCCTGGTCGAGGAGTTCGAGTTTCTCGACGACTGGGAAGAACGTTACCGCTATCTCATCGACATGGGTCAGAGCATGGATCCGCTCGAGGCGGCGGACCGCACCGACGCCAACAAGGTGAAAGGCTGCGTCAGCCAGGTGTGGCTCGTCACCGGCCGAAACGCAGACCACTTCACCGTACGCGGGGACAGCGACGCCCATATCGTGAAAGGGCTCGTCGCCCTGCTCACGCGGCTTTATGACGGCCGCACGCCGGAAGAGATCGCCGCCATCGACGCGCGCGACGTCCTAGGACGTATCGGGCTTGCCGAGCATCTCTCCCCGCAGCGCTCCAACGGTCTGGTCTCGATGGTTGCGCGCATCCGGCAGGACGCCGCCGCGCAGGCTCAGGCCTCCGGCGCGGCGTCGTAGGGATCCGCCGCGCGCGGCGGCGCAGCGAGCCCGTAGAAAACCGCCACGCGATCAAGGGCGAGGCGCAGCGTCGGCAGACCCGTTCGGCGCGGCAGGCCTTCACCGCGTTCGCAAGCTTCAAGCCCCTCTTCGCGCAGGACAATTCGGCTAAGAATTGCATCAAGGCTCGGCCCCGCCGCCTCAAGCGCGTCAAGCACGCGCGTGCGCGCATCCAGCGCCGCCGCCGGCGCGTCCGCCGGATCGCGGCCCCGGCCGCGGCCCGGCGCGCCGGGACCTTTCGTCCAGTCGCAGGTCAACCGCGAGGAGAGCACCGAGCGGTCATAATCCGTTTTCAGCCGCGCTCCCGCAGCCGCCTGCACCGGGCTGAGCCGGCCCGCCCTGGCCAGCCGGCCGAGCACCGACCCGTCCTCAAGCGCCAGAGCGGTGCGGATGCGCGCACGCTCATCGATAACCGGACGCAACTCCACCCGGCGATGCTGGGCAGTGAACCTGAAAGGCTCGGGAAGCTGAGCGCGGCGAAGGGCGGCGGCGGCGTCAGCGCAGGCGGCGTACCGGCTTGGATCCGCCGCCAAAGGCTGCACCCAGCCTTGCGACAGCGCCGTGCGAAGCCCCGCTTCATCGGTGCGCGCCTCCGGGCGCCGGCGGCGGTCGCCGCCGCGGAAAACCCCGTACTCGCCTTTACGGCCGGGCAAGGCCGCCAGTTCCCGGCCAGGGCGCAAGAGCCTTGCAAGCCAGGCGGGCGGGCTCACGCCGCACTCCGCGTCGCCGCATAGCGGCTGGCCTCGCGCGGGTCCGGGAGGGCGCGCAGAACCGCCTCCAACGCATCCATCAATTCGTCGAATCCGGGATCGTCGCGGTCATCCTCGATGCGGCGGCAGGCGTGCGCCGCGGTCGTTCGGTCCCGGCCGAACGCCGCCGCGACGCGCGCAAGGCTCAGCTCGAAAACCACATGAGAGAGATACATCGCCGCCTGCCGGGCAAACGCGGCTTCCGGCGCGCCACGCGTGGCGGCGGCGATTTCCTCGGCGTCGACGCCCAGCGCGTAGGCGACGACATGCCGGGTCATTTCCGCGCACGCGCGGTCCCGGTCACGCGCGCTCCATTGCGACCGTGCTGGCGGCTCCGTCCAGCAGTCGCTGAGCGGGCGGGCGCGGCCCAAAGTGTCTGCCTTGGCGTTCATGCGTCAGCTCCCTTTCTCGGCCCCGGCCGGTCGCCGGCGGACAGAGTCTAGGAACTAAAACGCAAAGGCGTGGATAACTCTCTTGAAAGGCGAATTATGCAATGAATTCAGGAGCGCACAGGCGGCGCCTTAATCCATCGCGCGAAGCCTCATGTCGAGAAGTACGCCACGACCAGAACCGCCGCCAGCAGGGCCGCCGTCCACACCGCCATCAGGCCTGAGGGGAAATCGCGCGAGAGCGCGCCCGCCGGACTGAACAGGTTGAACAAGCGCCCGCCGGAGCGGCGGAACGCCACCGCCACGCCGCCGTCGATCGCCTTCTGAAGACGGATGGCCATGGCCGCGCCCCAGCGCGCAAGGCCGTCGAGCGCGCGGCGGTAGAGCCAGTCCGCATCCAGGATCGTGAGGTCCTTGTCCGTGGGATAGAGGCGCAACTTCACGAGCAACGCGAAGGCGAACAGGGCCGCGAGCAGAAGCTGGATCTGGCCCACGACGCTGTCGAACGAGTACGGCGCGTAGTCCACCTCGAAGGGCAGCAGCGCATAGAGGACGCCATGGTTCACGCCGAGATAGACGCACAGGAAGCTCGCCAGCCCCATCGCCAGCAGCATGTTCCAGGGCGCCTCGGCCGGACGCTTGCCGCTGTCGCGTCCGAAGAAGGCGAAATGCGGCACCTTGAAACCGGAATGCTCGAGCATGCCCGCGGACGCCGCCAGAAGGATCACGAAGGCAAGGAACGGGCCTTCCTTGAGGACCGCAGCAAGCGTGAGCGCCTTGGCCACCAAGCCGGAGAAGAGCGGGACCGCGCAAAGCGTCGCTGCGCCGACAATCCCGAACAATGTCGTCGCCGGCATAGATTTCCAGAGCCCGCCAAGTTCCGTCGCTTTGGCCGTGCCGGTGCGATAGAGCACGGCGCCGATGCTCATGAACAGCAGGCCTTTGTAGATGACGTGCACGAAGGCGTGGGCGGCGGCCCCGCTGACGCCGAGCGCCGTGCCGGTGCCGATGGCCGCCACCATGAAGCCGAGCTGGTTGTTGAGCGCATACGCGAGCACCTTGCGCAGATCGTTTTCCATGATCGTGAAGACGATCGGAAACGCCGCCATCGCCGCGCCGATCCAGATCAGCGCTTCAGTCCCGGCGAAGCCGCGCGCAAGCGCGTAGACGGCGAGCTTGGTGGTGAAGGCGGAAAGCACGACAGCCCCGGTCACCGTCGCTTTCGGATAGGCGTCCTGGAGCCAGCTGTGCAGCAGTGGAAACGCCGCCTTGATCCCGATGGCGATCAGCAGGATGAGCCCCGCCGGGGTCTCCGCGTCGAGGAAGCCGAGATCCTCGACCCCGTTTGCGACGCCGCCGAACGACCAGCCGCCTGCTGTTTGGGCGTAGAGAACAGCGCCGCTCAGCAGCAAAACGCCTGAGAGCACCTGGATCGCCAGATAGCGAAGGCCCGCGCGGAAGCTCACAGGCGTGTTCATGCCCCAGATCAGGAAGACCGAGGTGATCGCCGTGAGTTCCCAGTAGAAGAACAGAGTCAGGAAATCACCGGCGAAGACCGCCCCGACGCCCGCGCCGGCGTAGAGCAGCGCGCTGGAATCCGCCAGCCGCGAGCGCTCATGCAGCGCGTAGATGCCGTTCAGGACGGCGGCGATCAGGAAGACAAGCCCCCAGACGCGGCTGAGGCTGTCGAAACGGTAGGTTTCAAAGGTGAACCCGGCGATCTCGTAGACGCCGTACACGCCCGGTTCCGGCGTCGCAAACCACAGCCCCAGCCCCGCCAGAGGTCCTGCAAGCATGAGCGCCTTGCGCGCGTGGTGATTGGGCAGGATCGCGCAGAGCACGCCCGCCAGCAGCACCGGATAAGCCGGGTTCAGACCTGCAAGCGCCTCAAGCATCGTCGCCGTCCCGCTCATAGAAGTCCGCACGCCGCCCCAGCAGCCAGCGAAGCGGCCAGCATGCGAGCACGATCAGGACGAGACCGACGAAACCCTCGATCTCGAAGGTCCCAAGCGCCTCCTTGTACTTTCCGGCCGCAAACCCCGGCAGCAGGAACTCGAGCAGGAGAAGCAGCCCCGCAAGCGCGCCGAATACAAACGGCAAGACCGCGCGGAACAGCGGCGCGTCAAGAAACAGGAACGGACGTGCGAGCGGATGCACGTCCTGTGAGGCGGACGGCGGCGTCCGGGCCGGTTCGGTCATGGGCTCACCTCCGTGGTGAAGACCGGGCTCACATACTCGACCAGCGGTCCGATCAGGAAAAACAGCGCGCACGCGCCCGCCGCCGTAATGACCGGGGGCAACACAGCCAGCACGGGCAGCAGCCCCGGTTTCACCGGGCTTGTCTCGGGCGCCTTCACGAACAGGCCGCGCGCCAGTATCGGAAGCAGATAACCGATATTGAGCACCGAGGACGCGACCAGCGCGGCGATCAGCCAGGGCTGACCGCCCTCGGCGGCGCCTTCCATGAGAAACAGCTTCGGCCAGACGCCTCCGAAGGGCGGCAGTCCGATGATCGACAGGGCGCCGGCGCCGAACGCGGCGAAGGTCCAGGGCATGAAACGGCCAAGCCCCGCCATGTCGGAAATCTCGGACTTCTTCGTTGCGGTGTAGATCGCACCGGCGCACATGAAGAGCGTGATCTTGCCCCAGGCGTGCATGACGATCTGCAGCGCAGCGCCGATCATGGCGGCCGGCGTTGCGATCATCGCGCCCAGCGTGACGTAGGACAGCTGGCTGACCGTGGAGAAGGCGAGCCGCGCCTTGAGATTGTCCTTGGTCATCGCGACAACCGAGGCGAGCACGATGGACAGGCCCGCAACCCAGGCCAGCACGTCGGCGGCGGGGGTCGCCTGCATCAGCTCCGGCCCGAAGGTGTAGGCGGAGACCTTGAGCATCGTGAACACGCCCGCCTTCACCACGGCGACGGCGTGGAGCAGCGCGGAGACCGGCGTGGGCGCGACCATGGCGTTGGGCAGCCAGGGATGGACGGGCATCAGCGCCGCCTTGCCGATGCCAAACGCGAACAGGATCAGCAGGATGCTGGACACCTGAGTCGAGATCTGCCCGTTGAGCAGGCCGCCGGCGACGAAATCGGTGCCGCCTGCAAAGTGCCAGACTGCGAGAATGGCGGGCAGAAGCAGGCCGATCGAGGTCGCGAGCAGGATCGAGAGATAGATCAGCGATCCGCGTCGCGCCTTGGCGTCGCCCTTGTGGGCGACCAGCGGCAAGGTCGCCAGCGTGAGCGCTTCGTAGAAGAAGAACAGCGTCAACAGGTTGCCGGCGAGCGCGATCCCCATCGCCGCCGAAATCGAGACCGTGAAAAAGAAGTAGAACCGGGTCTGGTCCTTCTCCTTGTTCCCGCGCATGTAGCCGATCGAGTAAAGCGAGTTGAGGATCCAGAGCCCGCTCGCCACCATGGCGAAGACCGCGCCGAGCGGCTCCAGTTCGAAGGCGATCGACAGGCCCGGCGCAAACTCGAAGAGCGTGATCTCCGGCCGCGATCCGGCGACCTCCACGAGATAGGCCACGTTGACCGCCAGAATGACCGCCGCGATCAGCGTCGCCGTCTCGCGCAGATTGGGCCTCTGATCGAACAGCAGCACGCCCGCCCCGCCGATGAGCGGAATGACGAGGGCGAGCAGCAGGGCGAGTTCGGGGCTCCAGCTCATGCCGCGCCTCCCATGGAGGAGACCGCAAGGCCCAGCCCGTTGACCGCCGCCTCCCCCGCCGCCTCGGACAGCGAGACGAACCAGTCCGCGTTGACGCCGAACCAGATATTGGCGAGCGCAAGAAGCCACAGCGGCGCAAGCGCGGCTAACGGCGCGCGGTGCGGGGCCTGCTCGCGTCCCTCAGGCGCCATCAGCCACATGGGCACGAGCATGCGCGCCATGTAGGCCACGGCGAGCACGGAGGAGATCATGATCGCCGCAACCGCCCACCACCAGTCTCGCTCGAGCGAGGCCTGAACCAGATAGAATTTCGAGACAAAGCCCGCCGTGAACGGCACGCCGATCAGCGACGCCCCGCCGATGGTGAAAGCCGCTGCGGTCAGCGGCATGGTCTTGCCGAGCCCCTTGAGATCCTCGAGCCGGCGCACGCCATAGGCCAGCGCAAACACGCCCAGCGCCAGGAAGAGCGCGCCTTTCATCAAGGCGTGGTTCAGAAGATGAAGCATGCCCGCGGCCACGCCCGCTTTCGTGGCGATGCCAAGGCCGAGCATCATGTAGCCGACCTGGGCGACGGAGGAGAACGCCAGCAATCGCCGCGGGCTCGCCTGGAAGCTCGCCTGCACCGAGGCGACGATCATGCCGACGACGGCCAGCGGCGTGATCACATAGGTCAGGCTGTGGGCGACCAGCGGGCTGGCCGGATCGAATACGGCGAACTGGAAGCGGATGAGCACGTAGAACGCCACTTTCGTCGCGGTTGAGGCGAGGAAAGCGGTCACGAAATTGGGCGCGTAGGCATAGCCGTTGGGCAGCCAGAGATGCAGCGGGAACAGCGCCGCCTTCAGCCCGATTCCAACCAGAATGAAGGCGTAGCCCGCATCGACCATGCGGTTCGGCCCCAGCTCGCCCAGCCGCACGGCGATGTCGGCCATGTTGAGCGTGCCGGTCGCCATGAACAGGAAGCCGACGCCGATGACGAAGAATGTCGCCCCGATCGTGCCGAGGATGAGGTAGTTGAACGAGGCGGTCAGCGCCATGCGGTTCTGGCGGTAGCCCATCGCGATGAGCGCGTAGGTCGGGATCGAGGAGATCTCGAGGAACACGAACATGTTGAAGGCGTCGCCCGTGCTCGCCACGCCGGCGAGACCGGAAAAGCAGATCAGGAAGGCTGAATAGAAGAGCGCGCGCTTGTCCGGCGCGATCTCGTCGGCCACGCTTGGCAGGGCGAAGAGCAGCGTGACGACCCCCATGCCGCACAGCAGGAGCAGCAGGGCGACGTTGAGCGCGTCGATGCGGAACTCGATGCCCAGCGGCGGCGTCCAGTCGCCCATCGCATAGGAAACCACCCCGCTTTCGGCGACCTGGCGGGCGAGATCGAGCGCGAACACGGCCGAGAGCCCGGTGCAGATCAGCGCGGCGGCCCATCCGAAGCGGCCGGAAGGCTGCGCGGCGACGACCGCGGACATGAACAGCGGGATCATGACGAGAAGAACCGGCGCGTGCGCGCTCAGCGCTTCAGGCAGGGCGATGGTCATCGATCAGACGCCCCGTTCCAGTTCCTGGGAGAACTCCGCGCGGGAAAGCGCGACATCTTCAATGGTGCCGTAGGCTTCCCGGATGCGCACCACGAGCGCGAGGCCCACGGCGAGCGTGGCGACCCCCACGACGATCGCGGTCAGGATCAGGACATGCGGCAGCGGATTGGCGTAGAGCGTCTCCGCGGCGCCGGAAGCGGCCCCGGCGGCGGCGCTGGGGTCGTACTCCCCTTCCGCCTTGTAGTCCTCAAGGATCGGGGGAACCGCTCCAAAGACCTTTGACGTGGTGATGTACAGGAGAAAGACCGATGTCTGGAAAACGGAGAGCCCGACCAGACGCTTGATCAGGTTTCCGGACGCAATGACCACATAGAGGCCGATCATCATGAGCACGATGACGACGGCGTAGTTGAAGTGTTCGGCGAAGACGGTGAGCATGTCAGGGAGCCTCCCCGTCGAGATCGTCGATATCCCGGCTGCGTCCCGCGAAAGCATAGAAGATCGCGATCATCACCGACGTCACCGTCACAAGGACGCCGATCTCGATGAGAATGATCCCTATGTGCTGACCGGTGTGACTGGCCGGATCCGGGTGGAGAACGTCGTAATTCAAGTAGTTTCCGCCAAGGATGAGGCCGGCGAAGCCGACCCCGGCGTACAGCAGCGCGCCGGCGGCCATGCTCATCCGCACCGCCAGGGGCGGAATCGCGCGCTTGGCGGCTTCAACGCCGAAGATCAGCGCATAAAGGATCAGGGAAGAGGCCAGCACCACGCCGGCCTGGAAGCCGCCGCCGGCGGAATACTCGCCGTGGAAGTGCACGAAGAAGCCGTAGACGACGATCAGCGGGATTAGCATCTTGGCGACCACCCGCAAAACGAGGTGAGGATACATCAGTGCTCCTCCTCCTCGCGGCCGGCGCTGTCGCCTTTCTCGCCGATGCCCAGAAGCAGTGCCACGCCCACTCCGGCGGTGAACACCACGAACACCTCGCCGAGCGTGTCGAAGCCGCGATAGCTGGCGAGGACCGACGTCACCACGTTCGGGATGGCGATGTCATAGGGCGAGCGCTCGATATACAGCGCGCCGACATAGGCGTTCGCCGGTGCGGACGGATCGCCATAAGTCGGCAGATCGGGCAGCGCGTAGAACAGCGCGGCGCCGGCGGCGACCACGACGATCAGCGCGGCGGCGTTGCGCCAGACGCCGACGGGTTCGGCCTCGCGCGCGGTCAGCAGCATCGCGCCAAGCAGCAGCACCGTGGAGATGCCTGCGCCCACGGCGGCCTCAGTGAAGCCGACATCGACGGCGTCGAGGGAAACGAACCATGCCGCCGACAGGAGGCTGTAGACCCCGGTCAGCATCGCGACCGCAAACAGGTTGCGCAGACGGATGATCGCCACGCCCACCGCGACCAGCAGCGCCATCAGCGCATAGTCGAGGAACTGGGTAAGATCGATCATGCCCCGCCTCCCCGTCCGGAGGAGCCGCTCTCCGACGGCTGGCCATCGGGATGGAAACGCTGAAGCAGCGGCTTCAGTCCCGAGCGATACGCGGCGTTGGCGATGGCGTGCGTGGCCGTCGGGCTCGTCATGAAGAGAAACAGGCCGATGAGCGCCAGCTTGGCGGAGGCTTGCGAGA
Source organism: uncultured Caulobacterales bacterium (assembly GCA_964561235.1). GTDB lineage: Bacteria > Pseudomonadota > Alphaproteobacteria > Caulobacterales > Maricaulaceae > JBCBSP01. Next base: position 2,963 of record CAZLOV010000053.1, on the reverse strand, counting down.
AGCCGAACTGGATGATGAGCCCGATCACGATGAGCTCCGCGCCCAGCGTGTCCGTCACGCCGGCGGCGTGCAGGCGCGTGTAGAAGTCCGGCAGGCGGATGACCCCGATCGCGCCGGCGAGCACGAAAACGGCTCCGGTGATCAGGAACGCGGCCGAGACGAGGTCGAGGATGAGGGAGGCGGCGAACGGCATCAGTTGTCGTCCCGATCCACGGCGCGGCGCAGCGCCATCTGGGCGAGCGCCACTTCCAGCGAGCGGTAGCGGAAGAATTTCAGGATCGCGATCGTCGCGATGAAGTTGAGCAGCGCGTATAGCAAGGCGATGTCGATGGCGTCCGCCCGCCCCACGAGCGCAGCAAAGACGAGCAGGAACAACACGGTCTTCGTGCCGAACGAATTCACCGCAAGAACACGGTCGTAAAGCGTCGGACCGGCGAAGACGCGGCTGAGCATCAGCGCCATGGAGGCTGCGAGCGCGCCCGCGATGACGAAGTCGAGAACGATGATCGGCTCCATCAACGCGTCCCCTTCGCCTTGCGGTCGACATGCCCGTCGCCGTCATGGTCGCCGTCGGCGGCGAGCACCCGGCGCTCCATCTCCCTGAAGCCCGCCAGGTCGGTCAGTTCCGGGGTGAGCGCGTGCACGAGAAACGCGTCCTGCTCCACGTCCAGCGTCACCGTTCCGGGCGTCAGCGTGATCGAGTTGGCGTAGGTTGCGCGCGCCAGGTCTGACCGAACGCGCACGGGAACCCGCACGAGCGTCGGGCGGATATCCAGTTCGGGCCGGAGCGCGGTGCGCACGACATAGATGTTCGCCTTGAAGATCTCGCCGCCGAGCCACACCCAATAGGCGGCGAATCGGAAGAAGCGAAGGAATGGCGCGGTCTCGCGGTCGAGCAGGCCGAGCCGCACGGTCAGCGCCATGGCGCAAACCACCGCCAGCGCGCCGAAGGACAGAAGCAGCGGCTTGTACCAGTAGCCCGACAAAACGAGCCACAGCACGGCGAGGACCACCGTCAACGTTGCGCCGTAAGCAAGGGTGCGTCCCAACGAGGGGCCTCCGGGAGCGTCTGCAGAGCGGTCAAAGATCGGCGCGGGTTTTAGAAGGCGCAGACAAGCTTTTCCAGCGAAACCGGTCTGACGCTGCGAAGTTTCTTCAGAAACGCTCGCCGCGCACGACCTCGACGTCGCGCCCGTAAATGATGCCCGGATAACGCTGGAAGAACTTTGCGGCGCGCTCGAACAGCGCATCGGCGGCCTGTTCGTTCGCAATCATGACGATGATCCGCTTTTCCGTCGCGGAGACCCTGTCGTCGCGCGCCCAGCCGCCCGACAGCCCGCGGCCTTCACGGCCGTCGATCACCGTGAAGCCCTTCACCCCGCACTCCGCGATCAGGGCTTCGGCCTGCCGCAGATGGGCGGCCTCCACGATCATGTTGATCTGCTTGCGGATCACGCGCGTCATCAAACGCCTCCGGTTCAGCCGCCCAGCGTCCAGCGCGCCGCAGCCGTGTAGAGCGGGATGCCCACGGTGAGATTGAAGGGAAAGGTCACCGCGAGCGAGAGCGTCAGATAAATCGTCGGGTCCGCCTGCGGCAAAGCGATTCTCAACGCCGCCGGCACCGCGATGTATGAGGCCGAACCCGCAAGGATCATGAGCGCTGCGGCGTCGGCTGCGTTCATCCCGATCAACCACGCCGTCGCCAGACCGCAGCTCGCCCCGATCAGCGGCATGATGGCGCCGAACGCGAAACCTGCCGGTCCGAGCCGTCCCGCCGACGAGAGCCTGCGCGCCGCGACAAGGCCCATGTCGAGCAGAAACACGGCCAGCACGCCCTGGAAAAGCCCATTCACGAACGGGTCCATGCGCGCCATGCCGGCGTCGCCGGAAATCCACCCGATGAAGAACGCGCCCATGAGCAGGACCACGGAGCCGTTGAGGAACACCTCGCGGATCAGCTCCGAGCGCTCGCCCGCATCTGCGCCTTCCGCGCCGCGTGCGGCGCGGCCTGCAAGCAGCAGCCCCGTCAGGATCGCCGGGGTTTCCATGAGGGCGAGCACGGCGACCATGTGGCCGGAGGGTGCAAGGCCGGAAAGCTGGAGGAACTCCGAACCCGCCACGAACGTCACCACCGAGATCGAGCCGTAATGCGCCGCCACGGCGGCCGCGGTGACGCGCTCGAGTTTTGTGAAGACGCGCAAAAGCCCGAACGCGATCAGCGGCATCAGGAAGCTCAGCGCCACGCCCGCGCCCATGGCGGCGAGCACCTGTCCGGTCAGCCCCTGCTGGCTGACCGCGACCCCGCCCTTGAAGCCGATCGCAAGCATCAGATAGAGCGAGAGCGCCTTGGCCACGGCTGGCGGTATGGCGAGGTCGGAGCGCGCCGCCCCGGCGAGAACGCCCAGGGCGAAGAACAGAACAGCCGGCGACGTGAGATTGGCCGCGGCGAGCGAGAGCGCCTCAGGCAAGCGCGCATCCTCCCGGTGCAGATCGTGCGCCCCGGTCTATGGCGCTGCGGCCGCTGCGGCAAGCCGCGCGCTGCGCCTCACTCCACCAGGACGCTCGGCACAAGCCAGTCCCAGTAGCGCAAAACGGTCTGAGCCTTGTCGGTGGAGAGGCTGTCGAACGTGCGCAGGAAATGCTCGCGGGCGACCGGATGCTCGGACGGCAGTGCGACGGCGGCGAGCGTATCAAGCCTCGCGCGGTCAAGCCCGATCGCCTTGGCGAACACCGCAAGCGCTTCGCCGCCAGGGTCGCCGAGGATCTTGTTGAAAAGCGGCTGGCTCACCCGCGCGTTACGCGCCGCCTCGGCGCGCAGGGCCTCAGTGAAACCGCGCTTGGAGGCGGCGGCCACAATGTCCTCGATGCGGCCGTAGGAGGAGGTTTCGTCCGCCTTCCGGTCGCGCTGGCGGCGCTCGATATAGCTCAACGCCTTCAGCGTGGCGGCGTCCGGCCGGGCTTCG
>CAZLOV010000052.1:0-14018 GCA_964561235.1 uncultured Caulobacterales bacterium | reverse complement strand
GCCGCTTCATCCGCCGCAGCATGGCCCGCCAGCGCATCTGCCGCCAGCGGTAGAAGATCGACGCAAACAGCCAGACGCCCGGCGTGAGCAGACCCGCCTGGATCTCGACGCGGTCGGTATAGGCCGTTCCGCCTTCAGGGCGCCGCGACACGAAAATCCAGTGGTCCCAGCGGCGGATCATCTGGCCGGAACCGTTATCGCGCAGAATCCGCGCGCCATCGGGCGCCTCGGGGTGGCTGTCGTGGAACTCGATGCCGACCGTCTGGCGGCCGAACGGCAAGACGCCGAAGATCCACATCGACACGACATACGCGCCCGCCGACCAGATTTCGGGCAGTTGCGGCGGATCAACCGGGCGGAAAACCACAAGCGGCCGCGCGATGTGGGTGAGCGTGTCGGCGCGCTGAAGAAGCGCCCAGACCTGATCCGGCTCGGCGTCGAGCCGCGTGTCGATACGAGCAATCGCCATGTCCGGTCGTTTACTCGCCTGGCCTTCGGCCTGCAAGCCGGACGCGTTTTCAGCGCCGCCCGAACAACCGCTCGACGTCGGCGCGCTTGAGCTCCACGTATGTGGGCCGGCCGTGATTGCACTGGCCGGAATGGGGCGTCGCCTCCATCTCGCGAAGCAGCGCGTTCATTTCGTCGACATGGAGCTTGCGGCCTGCGCGCACCGAGCCGTGGCAGGCCATCGTGCCGACGACGTCTTCCAGCTTCTCCTTGAGCGACAGCGCCTGGTCGTATTCCGCAAGTTCATCGGCAAGATCGCGGATCAGACCCTGCACGTCGAGCCGCTTGAGAAGCGCAGGCGTCTCACTGACGGAAACGCAACCCGGACCGAAGGGCTCGATGAGCAGGCCCAGCTCGGCAAGCTCGCCGGCGCGGTCGAGCACCCGGCGTGCGTCGTCTTCGCCCAAGTCCACGATCTCCGGAACCAGCAGGGCCTGGCGCGCTATGCCGGTCTCCGCGAGCTGGCGCTTCATGCGCTCATAGACGAGGCGTTCATGGGCGGCGTGCTGATCCACGATGACCATGCCGTCTGCGGTTTCGGCAACCACATAGGTGTCATGCAGCTGGGCGCGGGCGTATCCCAACGGCGGAAAGTCTTTCTCGACCGCATCGCCCGGCGCTGCAGCGGACGCCTCATAGCCGCTGGGGGCTTCGGCAAGCTGCGGGCCGGCTGCATCCGGACGCAGGCTTTCCTCATAGACCGGCGACGGCCGTTGCGGCGCCCAGTTCGAAGCGTGGGCGAACAATCGGCCGGACGGGACCGGCGCGGCGGCGCCTTCCGGGCGCGCGCGGCCCAGCGCGTAACCCGCAACCGTCGTGGATGCGCGGTGACCCGCGCCCGCGAGCGCATGGCGCAGCGCGCCGACAATCAGGCCGCGCACAAGGCCTGAGTCACGGAAGCGGACCTCGGCCTTGGCCGGATGGACGTTCACATCCACCTGATCGGCGGGCAGATCCACGAAAAGGGCGGCGACCGGGTGCCGGTCGCGGGCGAGGAAATCCTGATAGGCCCCGCGGACAGCGCCCACGAGCAGCTTGTCCTTCACCGGGCGGCCGTTGACGAAGAGGAACTGGTGCTGGTTCGAGCCGCGATTGTATGTCGGCAGGCTGGCGAAACCGGAGACGCGCACGCCCTCGCGCTCCTGGTCGATGAGAAGGGCGTTTTCGCCGAAATCCGCGCCAAGGATTGCGGCGAGCCGGCGCCGGCGGGCTTCCGCGGCGTCGCCGGTGCGCTCCGCCTCCACCTTGAAACGCGAACGCCCCTCGATGGCGAGCTGGAACCCGACATCCGCGCGCGCGAGCGCCAATCGCCTGAGCTGGTCGGCGAGCGCATTGCTTTCGGCGCGTTCGCTCTTGAGAAACTTCAGCCGGGCCGGCGTTGCATAGAAGAGATCAGCGATCTCCACGCGCGTTCCCGGCCGGCCCAGCGGCGCGGCGGGTCTGATCGCGGACGCTTCGCCGCCGTCGACGGTCAGGGCGAAGGCGTCCTGCGCGCCTTCGGCCTGGCTTGTGATCGTCATGCGCGCAACCGAGCCGATGGACGGCAGCGCCTCGCCGCGAAAGCCCAGCGTGGAAATGCGCAACAGGTCGTCTGCGCCGTCAGGGTCGACCGGCAGCTTGGAGGTGGCGTGACGCTCCACAGCAAGCGTCAACGCGGCCGGGTCCATCCCGCAGCCGTCGTCGGACACCGTCAGCCGCGAAAGCCCGCCGCGCTCGGCGGCGACCTCGATGCGGGACGCGCCCGCATCAAGCGCGTTCTCAACGAGTTCCTTCATGGCGGAGGCCGGGCGCTCGACGACCTCTCCGGCGGCGATGCGGTTGACGGTCGACGGGCTCAGGCGCCGGACCGGCGCACGGCCTGAAGGGGGGGGGAGCGTCATTGGCGAAGACTCAGGCCTCGCCGTGAGTCGGTCAAGGTGCGGGCTGGTTCTCGGCGATCCAGTCCAGCATCGCCGGATGGGTCATCACGCGGATGTCCGGCGCCTCGGGCGTGTTGAGACGGCCAAGCACGCCGGCGAGCGCAAACGCGTTGATGACCACGTCCGCCCCCGGCTGGTCGCCGCGCACCCTCGCCTGGAGGCCCGCCGCCTGTTCGACGGAAAGCATGGCGGGCACGTAGACGCCCTCCCCGTCCGGCTCGGGCAGCCGGACGAGCGAGCCATCGACCGTGATCACGAAAACGGCGGGATCCGGCGTTTCCTCGCTCAGGCTGGCGGCCGCGGCGGCGTCGGCCTGGGCGCCGAAGAACACCATGCGCTCCGCGCCGCTTTCCAGCACGCGCGCCAAAGCGACGGCGGCGGGCTCCACGCCCTCCGGCAGGGCGCCGTCGCGCCGTGCGGTCTCGAAAGGCTCGGGATGCAGGAACACCGCAAGCGAGCGGTTTTCGCCCGACAGGACCGGCGCGCCGGTCGCGTCGACGGCGATGATCACCCCAAGGCCGCCTGCGGCGCGCTCAAGGCCGGCGCCCGTGGGACCGGCTCCGTCCTGAGCATCGGCGGGCTGCGCCCACGCCGCCGGCAGCGCGCTCAAAGCAAGCGCGGCGGCGAGCAGGGGGCCATGCATCGAAATCAAAGGCCGGGAAGCTTCGGACGGATGGACCGGCGACGCTCGATCTCGACGTCGCCGCCGCCGGTGACGGCGATGATCCGCTCTTCCTCGGCTTCCGGGTCGATCGGCGCGCCCTGCTCGTCAACAGCCTGACCGTCGCGCCAGAACAGAAGCCGGTCGGAAAAGTTCTCGCTCTTGCGCACCACAGCAGCCGTCTCGCCGTCGATGATCGCGCGCACGTTCGGATCGGCGTCCGCAGCGCCTGCGCGCGCGGCGAAGAGGATTTCCGCGTCCGTGGCGTTGGTGGCTTCAAGATCGCCGAACAGGGCGCGGCGCGCCTGCTGGTCGGGGAAGACGTCCTCGGGGCGGAGCTGGCCGGGACGCGGCGGGCGCAAGTTGAATTCCGGCGGCACGGTCAACGGCGCGATGGTGACCACGCGGAACTCGTCGGGCGTTGTCTTTTCCGTGCCGAGCGCCTGACGCACCCCGGAGGTGCAGGCGGTCGTTCCAACAAGAATCACGGCGGCGGCGAGAACAGTACGGCGCATCGCAGGTCGTCCTTCCAGAACCGGTCGGGAAGCGGTTTCCAGTTCTTTACCAGAGAGGCGCGCGAAAAGGCCAGCGGCCGCCTCACGCATCTCAGCGACGCTCCGAAACGAAGGCGTCGAGAATGAGGCACGCCACCCCGATCGTGATCGAGGCGTCGGCGACGTTGAACACATAGGGAAAATGGAGGCCGGAAAAGTCGAGGAAATCCGCCACCGCGCCGTAGGCGAGCCGGTCGATCACATTGCCGAGCGCCCCACCGATGATGAGCCCGAAGGAGACCGCCTGCAGGCGCCGCTCCGCCCGGGTAAGCCAGACGGCGATGAAGGTCGCAACCCCCAGCGAAAAGCCGATCAGCAGCGCGCGCTGGAATAGGGAATCAGCGGCGAAGAGGCCGAAACTCACCCCGCGGTTCCACACCATCGTCAGGTTGAACCAGGGGTCGAGCACCTCGATGCGCGAGCCGGGCCCGCCCGCGTCGAGATCGACCACGCGGAGGATCCAGTGCTTGGTGAGCTGATCCAGCAGCACAACCACGCCCGCCAGGGCGAAACCGAAAACAGCCAGTCCCGGATCCCGGCGGCGGCGTCGAAACATGCCCGAACCTCGCTTGAAACGTTCCCTCAACCGTTCGCTAGCATTGCTGCGCCCGCCAAACCAGCTTTCCGCAGCCGCCGCCCTCAGGCCTGGCGCGCGTCCCACTCCGCCACGGCGCGCGCATCCCGCGGACTGAGATCGGGATAGCGCGGGTCGCTGCCCACCTCCGGCGTGATCTTCCAGCTGCGCGCGCATTTGCGTCCTTCAGCCCGTCCGACGAGGACGGCGACGTCGCCGACCTCCTCAAGACGAAACGCATCGGACGGCGCCTCTCCGTCGCTCAGGCTGGCCTGGCTGGTGATCGCGACGTCCGCAAGGAAGGCCTCCGCATCGCCGCCTTCGGCGGTGAGCGCTGAGCGATAGGCCGGATCCGCGGCGTAGACGTGCGGCCGGGCCTCCAGGCTCGAGCCGATGCGCTTCTCGCGGCGCTCAAGCTCGAGCGCCCCGGTCACCACGCGACGGAGCCGCCGGATGGTCTTCCAGCGTTCCGCGCGCTCGGGATCAAGCCAGCCCGGCGGCGTTTCAGGAAACGTGCGCAAGTGCACCGAGCCGTCCTCGGACGGATGCCGGGAAAGCCAGACTTCCTCCATCGTGAAGGGCAGAAGCGGCGCGAGCCATGCGGTGAGCCGGTCGAAGACCTCCGACATCACGGTGCGCGCAGCGCGCCTGCGCGTCTCGCTCAGCGGGTCGCAGTAGAGCGCGTCCTTTCGGACGTCGAGATAGAAGGCCGACAGATCATTGACGCAGAAATTGAACAGCGCCGACCAGGCCCGCTTGTAGTCGAACGCCGCGTAGGCCTCGCGCACCACGGCGTCGAGTTCCGCCAGGCGATGCAGCACCCAGCGCTCCAGCCCCGGCATCTCGGCGGGCTCCACACGTTCGGCGTCCTCAAAACCGTCGAGCGCCCCGAGCAGGTAACGCAGCGTGTTGCGCAGCTTCCGGTAGGCGTCGACGGAGGACTGCAGGATGCTCTCGCCGATGCGCAGGTCGCCGGAATAGTCCGCGCTCGCCGCCCAGAGGCGGAGGATCTCCGCGCCATACTTCGCGGCGATTGAATTGGGCGCCAGCGTGTTGCCGAGCGATTTCGACATCTTGCGGCCTTCCTCGTCGACGATGAAGCCGTGGGTGACGACCGCCTCGTAGGGCGCCCGCCCGCGCGTGCCGCAAGCCTCCAGCAGCGAGGCCTGAAACCAGCCGCGGTGCTGATCGGAGCCCTCGAGATATACGTCGGCGGGCCATTGGCCCTCCCGCAGCGCGAAGGCGTGCGTCGAGCCGGAGTCGAACCAGACGTCGAGGATGTCCGTGACCTTCTCAAACGCCTCAGGATCATGATCCGGGCCCAGCAACGCAGCGGCGTCCTGCTCGAACCAGGCGTCGGCGCCGCCGGCCTTGACCGCTTCGAGAATGCGCGCGTCCACCGCCGGGTCGCGCAGGATCTCGCCGGTTTCCCTGTGCACGAACATGGTCAGCGGCACGCCCCACGCCCGCTGGCGGGAGATCAGCCAGTCCGGCCGGCCCTCCACCATCGACCGGATGCGGTTGCGCGCCGAGGCCGGCGTCCATTGCGTATCCTCGATCGCCTGCAGCGCGCGTTCGCGCAGCGTGCGGCCGTCCTCCATGGACCGGTCGATGGCGATGAACCACTGATCGGTGTTGCGGAAGATGACCGGCGCCTTGGAACGCCAGGAGTGCGGATAGGAATGCTCCAGACGGCCGCGCGCCAAGAGGCGGTTCTGCTCGACAAGCGCGTCGATCACGGCCTTGTTCGCCGGGCCGTCCTGACCGGCCTTCTTGCCTTCCGTGCGCACGATCTCGAGCCCTGCAAAGCGCGGCACGTTGGGAAGATAGGCCCCGTCCGGCCCCACCGTATGCGGGATCGGCTCCTTGGGGTCGTGCCATTCCTTGTGCGCCATCCAGGCGGCGTAGTCCTCCGCCCCGTGACCGGGCGCGGTATGCACGAAGCCGGTGCCCTGTTCGTCGGTGACGTGGTCGCCTGCAAGAAGCGGCACGCGGAAGCTCCAATAGGGATCCAGCTCCGCGAAGGGGTGGCTGCACACGAGACCCGAGGGATCGACCGTATCCAGCCGGCGGGCGTTGACGATAAAGGCAGCCTCCGCGACTTCCGCCCAGAGCTTGTCGGCGACGACGAGCTTGTCGCCGGGACGCGCCCAGGGCTTGACGCCCTCGGGTCCGTCCACGCCCTGCACCTCGTACAGGCCGTAGGCGACATTCGGCGAGAAACAGATCGCGCGATTGGCCGGGATGGTCCAGGGCGTCGTCGTCCAGATGACGACATGCGATCCGGTCATGGCGTGACTGACGCCTGAGCCGTCCTGCTTGACGCCGCGCACCGGGAAGCGCGCCCAGATCGTGGTGGAGACCTTGTCGTGGTATTCCACCTCCGCTTCGGCGAGCGCGGTGTTTTCAACCGGCGACCACATCACCGGCGAAGAGCCGCGATAGACCAGGCCGAGATCGAGGAATTTAAGGAACTCGCCGACAATCGCGGCTTCCGCGTCGAAGGCCATGGTGGTGTAGGGATCGTCCCACTCGCCCATCACGCCAAGGCGCTTGAACTCCTCGCGCTGAACGTCGATCCACTCCTGCGCATAGTCGCGGCAGGCTTTCCGGAACTCGGCGGAGGGAACGTCCTCCTTGCGCTTGCCCTTGGCGCGGTAAGCCTGTTCGACCTTCCACTCGATGGGCAGGCCGTGGCAGTCCCAGCCCGGCCGGTAGGGCGCGTCGCGGCCCATCATCTGATGGGTGCGCACGACGAAATCCTTCAGGATCTTGTTCATGCCCGTGCCGAGATGGAGATGCCCGTTGGCGTAGGGCGGGCCGTCGTGCAGCACGAAACGCTTTGCGCCGTTCGAATTTTCCCGGAGGCGCTCATAGAGACGCGTTCGTTCCCAGCGTTCCAGCCATTGCGGCTCGGCCTTGGGAAGGCCTGCGCGCATCGGAAACTCGGTATGAGGGAGAAACAGCGTGTCCTTGTAGTCGCGGGCCGTCTCCGCGTCCGTGGCGGACGCGCCCGCCTCGCTGGCATCGGTCATCGTTCTTCGTCCTGAGGCTCGCCGGGCGCGGCGGCGGCGCGCGCCCGATCAGAAATCCGGTGTTCGAAAGGCGTGGGCCGGACCCGGTCCGGCGCGCACCCCGCCCGCGCCCCGCTTCAGACGCGGACGGGGCCGGTAATTCGTATGCCGATGTCGAAACCGCGGAAGGTCATGACGCTCGTCTATCAAGCCCGTCCGCCGGGGTCCAGCGGGCGGCGCGCTCACGCGCCGTAACGCGCCCGCGCCGTCGCGCTGTCGGCGGCGATCTGCGCGGTGAGCGCTTCAAGCCCGTCGAAGCGGCGCTCGCCGCGGATGAAGGCGTCGAGCGCAACCTCCAGCGTGCGTCCGTAGAGGTCGCCGTGAAAGTCGAACAGATGCGCCTCCAGGCGCTCGTCGGCGCCGTCCACCGTCGGGCGGCGGCCAAGATTGGCGACGCCCGGCCGCCAGACCGTCTCGCCGTCGATACGCGCGCGCACCGCATAGACGCCGAAGGCCGGCCGCAGATAGTCCCCAAGGGCGATATTGGCGGTTGGAAAGCCCAGCGTGCGGCCGCGCCGGTCCCCGTGGATCACCTCGCCTTCGATGGCGAAGGGCCGGCCGAGAAGCTTTGAAGCGCCTTCCGCGTCGCCCGCCTGGAGCGCTTCGCGCACGCCGGTGGAGGAGACCTTGCGGGCCTCGGCGCGGATTTCCGGCGCGGTCTCCGCGGTGATCCCGAATGCAGCGCCTATGGTCCGCAACGCCTCGGCGCCGCCCGCGCGATCCTTGCCGAAGCGGAAATCCGCGCCGGTGACGACGCCGCGCAAGCCGAGCCGGCCGGCCAGCACGCGCTCCACGAAGGCTTCCGGCGTCATGCCGGCGAGTTCACGGTCGAAGGGAATGGCGAAAACGCGCGCCGCGCCGGCCTCCTCAAGCGCGCGCACGCGCTGGGCGTCGCTCATGAGGCGGAACGGCGCGGTGTCGGGCTTGAAGAAGCGCCGCGGATGCGGCTTGAAGACCGCCGCCGACACCGGAGCGTCCAGCTGCGCGGCAAGCGCGGCGGCATGGTTGAGCACGGCGCGATGGCCGGCATGGACGCCGTCGAAATTGCCGAGCGCGGCGACGCTGCCCCTCGCCGGGCCCGGCGCGGGCTCGTGCGCAGGAATCATCGTGCTCAAGCCGCCTTCTTCCGGCGCTTGCGGACCATCACCTCGGCGTCGGCCTGGAGGCAGACCTCTCCGTCCACCTCGCAGACGCAATCCAGCTTCACCATGCGCTTGGCTGCATCAATTTCAACGACGGTCGCGCGCGCCGTGACGAGATCGCCCAGGCGCACCGGGCGCGCGAAACGCATGGTCATCCCGGCGAACACCGCGCCGGGGCCCGGCAGATGGCTGCCCAGCACGCAGGAGATGTAGGAGGCGATGAGCGCGCCGTGGGCGATGCGGCCGCGAAAGGCCGTCTTCCGGGCGTAGTCTTCGTCCATGTGGAGCGGGTTGAAATCACCCGACACCTCGGCGAAGCGGCGCACCGCCTCGTCGTCCACAAGCCTTTGAATTTCCGCGGACTGCCCCACGGTGAGCTCATCGAGAGCAAAGCCCTGCGATTCGGTCATGATCCGCCCTTCTGCGCTAAGGCGACGTGTTTAACCGAATTTTGACTGCGCTTGTCTAGTCTTCGCCATGACGAGAGGGGCCGGCGACGGCGCCCGCCACGGTCAGTTGAAACGGATGGAGGTTGGGGTATGGCCGTCGAGATGTCGATGCCGATCCTTGTTGTGGACGACTACAAGACGATGATCCGGATCATCCGGAACCTGCTCAAGCAGATCGGCTTCGAGAACGTCGACGAAGCCGCCGACGGCACCGAGGCTTTCGAGAAGATCAAGAAGACCAAGTATGGTCTGGTGATCTCCGACTGGAACATGGAGCCCATGACCGGCTACGAGCTGCTCAAGAAGGTCCGCGCGGACGAGCAGGTCAAGAACACGCCGTTCATCATGGTCACCGCTGAGTCCAAGACCGAAAACGTCGTCGCCGCGAAGCGGGCCGGTGTGAACAATTACATCGTGAAGCCGTTCAACGCCGGCACGCTCAAGGCGAAAATGGCGGCTGTTCTGGGCGATTTCTGACGCACGGCGTCAATTCCGCCGGAACCAGCCGTTCATCAAGGGAGGGGCAGATGCCCGCCGCCGAAGTCGCCGCACGCGTCCGAGAAAGCCTGTCCTCGCTCAAGGCGAGCGACCTGAAGGACGCCCAGGTCATGGAAGTCCTGAAGCTGGCCCAGCAGCTGACGGATACGATGCAGCTGTTTTTCTCCTCGCTTGATCGCTCGATCTGCGAAGAGTTTCGCTACATCGCCGACTACATCTCGCGCACCCGCGAGGAAATCTCCAAGCTTCGCCCGAACGACATCAAGTCCCAGCGCATCCCCACTGCGGGCGCGGAACTTGAGGCCGTCGTGACCGACACCGAGCGGGCGACGGAAGAGATCATGCAGAACGCCGAGGCGATGCTCACCGCCGAGCCGACCGATCTCGAGAGCTACAAGGCGCAGGTGGACGAGGCGATGATGAAGATCATCGAGGCCTGCTCGTTCCAGGATCTCGCCGGTCAGCGCGTCTCCAAAGTCGTCAATTCGCTGCGCCATGTGGAATCGCGCGTGGCCCGCTTCGCCCAGACCATGGGCGTCGCCGACGCCGAGCTGACGGATGAGGAACGCGCCGAGGCCGAGCGCCGCAAGGAAGTGCTCACCCACGGCCCCGCCCTTTCCGGCCCGGAAACCGCTCAGGACGACATCGACGCCCTGTTCTCCGGCGCCACTGACGAGGCCGAATTCGCCGATCTCGACCAGAGCGATATCGACGCGCTCTTCGACTGATCGGGATCCAGGGGCGCGTTGGTTCGAACCGGGGCGGAACGCGCCGCGGTCAGCCGCCCTGACAGCTCACCATCCAAGCTCGGGCGCGGCGAAGCGCGCGAACACGCCGCGCGCATCAAGCGCCTGTTCTATGGCGCGGGGGTCGAACCCGTGCACGAAGTCCCCGCTGAGGATGCCGGCGGTGATGAAAAGCGCGTCGATCCCCTCGCGATTGGCGCCGGCGATATCGGTCTCGGGTCCGTCGCCGACGGCGAGAATCCGGCTTGCCGGTATCGGGCCCCGGTCGGCGGCCTCGAGCCGTTCGCGGGCGAGGTCGTAGATCGGCGGATGCGGCTTGCCGGCATAGATCGTCTCGCCGCCCAGCGCCTCATAGGCTTCCGCAAGCGCACCGCCGCAGGGCAGAAGCCGGCCGCCGTGCTGCACAACCTTGTCCGGATTGGCGCACACCATCGGCAAGCCGCGCAATTTCGCCTCGCTCAGAAAATCCGCGTAATCGGCCACCGTTTCGGTCTCGAAATCGATAAGCCCGGTGCAGGAGATGAAGCGCGCCTCTTCAAGGGGCGCGAACTCAAGCCCCGTGCCTTCGTAAAGCGGATCGTCCCAGTCCGGGCCAAGCTTGAAGGCCGGACCGGGCGCGAGCGCGCTCAACACCTGATGCGTGGCGTCTCCGGAGGTGACCACCGCATCCCACGCTCCCTGCCCTGCGCCCATCTGCTCAAGCAGCGACTGAAGCGAGGACGAACGCCGCGGCGAGTTCGACACCAGCGCAACACGCCCGCCCTGGGCGCGGAACCGGCGCAGCGCGTCCAGCGCGGGCTCGAGGAGCGCCTCGCCGTCACGGATGACGCCCCAGACGTCGCACAGGATGGCGTCATATTCGGCGGCGATGTCGGAAAGCAGAACGGGTGCGTGCATGGCGCGCCTTGGAGCAGCGCCCGGCCGAGCGGTCAACCGTCTGCGCGGCGGCGCGGGTCAACTTCTGTTGCGGGGCGTGGGGCCGCAGGCTGACCGGGCAGCCCGGCGAGGAGGTCTTCCTTCACCGCGCGCGGCGCGCCGAAAAGATAGCCCTGCCCGTAGGCGACATCGAGGTCGAGCACTTCAACCACGTCGGCCTCGCTCTCGATCTCCTCGACGATCACATCAAGCCCGTAGCGCGCGAACACCCCGGCGGCGTCTTCCGGCCGGATCGCCCCCGGCGCCAGTCCCGCAAGCCCGCTCTGGCCATGGGCGGCGCGGATGAAGCGCTCGGCCTCGATCTTGGCGAAGCGCACCCCGGCCTCCTGATAAACGGCGAGATCCACATCGAGATCGGTCATCGAGTCGATCGAGAAGCGGAAGCCGAGATCCGCCATGCGCGCCATGTTGCGCTGCGCACGCGCGCTGCGCGCGGCGAACGCCGCCTGGCTCATCTCGAAGATCAGCGCCCCGGCGAGGTCCTGGTTGCGCTTGAGAAACTCCATGAAGTCGGAGAAACCCGCCTCATCCTCAAACGCCTGCGGGGAAAGATTGCAGAAAAGCGCGGAGCGCCGGTCGGCCTTCGCCAACCGGCGAAGAATGCGCGTGCAGCGCAGCACGAGCAGGGCGTCGATCTCGCCCATCAGCCCGGCCTCCTCGGCGACGTCGAGGAATTCCAGCGGTTCGATCAGTTGGCCGTCGCGGTCGCGCAGGCGGGTGAACGCCTCATAGAAGGCCGTGCGCCGCTGCGGAAGCGTGACGACGGGCTGCATGTAAAGGTCGATGCGGTTTTCAGAGACCGCCTCGGCGACCTTCGCGCGGCGCAGCGCGCGCGCCTCGGCGCTTTCGGCCGGGGGCTCGTGCGGGTCCGCGAAGGCGTCGGCAAGCGGATCGGGCCCCGGCTCGGCGGACGCGGTCCGGCCCGCGGGAAGCCGCCGCATCACGGCGTGCACGATGGCGTCGGTGTCGGGCGCCTCGATCTTCACCGCCTCAAGGGAGTCGAGCCGGGACTGGATCGCCTCGATCTCCTCTGCGAGCGAGAGATTGGCCGCACGCTGTTCGTGCAGCGCCCTGGACAGCTCCGCCTTCTCAAGCGCGCGCGCCGTTGCGGCGTGCGCCTGTCCGGCGATAAGGAACACGACCGCGCCCATCAGCCAGGCGACGTCGGAGGTCATCAGGCCGAGGCGTTCGAACGCGACAGCGGCGCCTGCGGCGATCACGCCGTAAAGCAGGATGACGATAAGATCGGCGGCCCTCGCCATGAACGCGGCTCATCGCTGGCTGGGCGTCCGCCGACCTTCAGGCGCGGACGCTGATGATTGCATGTCCGGCGACTCGGGGCCGGGCTTCCAGCTTAATTTGCGTTCACGAGTGTTGACCGCGGCTTAACCAAACGAAAACGCCCCGGCGTTTCCGCCGGGGCGCCGTGTTTGCAGCGGTTCGCCGGATCAGCTCGTCAGCGGGGTGAGCTTGATCTCGACGCGGCGGTTCTGCGCGCGGCCTTCCGGCGTGGCGTTGGAGGCGATCGGCGCGCTCTCGCCCATGCCGGCGACGTAGAAGCGGTCGCGCATCACGCCCTGCCCGATGAGGAACTGGGCGACCGAAGAGGCGCGGCGTTCCGAAAGGCCCTGGTTGTATTCCGCAGACCCGGTGGCGTCGGCGTGGCCGATCACGTCCACGGTGGTCGCCGGGAAGGACTGCAGAACGTCGGCGACATCCACGAGCACGGGCTGGAAGCCCGGCTTGATGACGGACTGGTCGGTGTCGAAGGTGATGTCGCCCGGCATGACGAGGAAGAGCTCTTGCGTGCGCGGATCGCGCCGCACGGTTACGCCGGTGCCCCGAAGGCGCGTGCGGAACGCCTCTTCCTGCCGGTCCATGTAATTGCCGACGCCCGCACCCGCGAGCGCGCCCACGCCTGCGCCGATGAGCGCGTTGCGACGGTCGTCGCCTCCCGCCAGCGTTCCCAAGAGCGCGCCGGCCGCAGCGCCGGCCAGCACGCCGGTGCCGGTGTTGTTGCGGGTGACGTTGCCGTACGGATCGGTCGTCGTGCAGGCGGCGGCGAAAACAAGCGCCATCGCGGCTGCAATGAAGCTGCGGATGATCATGGGTGAAGCGTCCTCCGGGTCGCTGGGCACTCTGGTCGGTTCGGCCGGAACCATAGGCGAGCGCATTCGCGCACGCCATCGGATTTACGCGTCAGCTTCGTGAACCCCGCCTGAACCGAACGCGCTCGAAGCGGCGCAAATTCTTCGCGTCCGCGCTCTTGACGCGCCTTGCGCGCACCCCTACCTCGGCGCTGCTAGCAATCGGGCGTCATGAGTGCCAATCATGGCCCCTAGTCGCTAACCTTATGAAAATTCACTCCCAAACCGCAGGAGTAGAGACCCGATGTCCTTTCGTCCTCTGCACGACCGCGTGCTCGTGAAGCGCATTGAAGAGTCCAACACGACCAAGGGCGGGATCATCATTCCCGACACCGCGAAGGAAAAGCCGCAGGAAGGCGAAATCGTCGCCGTCGGCGCCGGCGCCATCAAGGAAGACGGCACCCAGCGTCCGCTCGACGTGAAGGCGGGCGACCGCATCCTGTTCGGCAAGTGGTCCGGCACCGAAGTCACGATCGATGGTGAAGAGCTCCTCATCATGAAGGAGAGCGACATCCTCGGCGTGATCGACGCCGACAAGGCCGCCAAGGCCGCCTAAGCGCCCCTCCATCGAACATTTTCGACAACAAGCTGAACAAAGAGACGAAACATGGCCGCTAAAGAAGTGAAGTTCTCCACGAGCGCGCGCGACAAGATGCTGCGCGGCGTGGACATCCTCGCCGACGCCGTGAAGGTCACCCTGGGCCCGAAAGGCCGCAACGTCGTCATCGAGAAGTCCTTCGGCGCTCCGCGCACCACGAAGGACGGCGTGTCGGTCGCCAAGGAGATCGAACTGGAGGATTCCTACGAAAAC
>CAZLOV010000051.1:0-14126 GCA_964561235.1 uncultured Caulobacterales bacterium | reverse complement strand
CTGCTCGAACTGCATGAAGACGAGGTTCCAGATCTCGATGAACCGGTCGCCGTCCTCCTCGGGCGAACCCGGAGGTCCGCCGGGCACGTCCGGCCCGTGGTCGAAGAAGATTTCCGAGCACGGCCCGCACGGGCCCACATCGCCCATGGACCAGAAATTGTCCGACCCCGCGATGCGCAGGATCCGGCTGTCGGAAAAGCCTGCGATCTTCTTCCAGAGCGAGGCCGCCTCGTCGTCATCGACATAGACGGTGACCAGAAGCCGCGACGGGTCCAGCCCGAAATCCCGGGTGACGAGATCCCAGGCCAGCGTGACGGCCTCTTCCTTGAAATAGTCGCCGAAGGAAAAATTCCCCAGCATTTCGAAGAAGGTGTGATGCCGGGCCGTGTAGCCGACATTGTCGAGGTCATTGTGCTTGCCCCCGGCGCGGACGCATTTCTGCGAGGACGCCGCGCGCGGGTTCTTCCGCGTCTCCGCGCCGGTGAAGACGTTCTTGAACGGCACCATGCCGGCGTTGACGAAAAGCAGGGTCGGGTCGTCCTGCGGAACCAGCGGCGCGGAGGGCACGACCTCATGGCCGGCGTTCGCGAAGTGCTCGAGGAACTGGGCGCGGATGTCGCGCAAGGCCGTCATGACGTTCTCCAAACCGGCCGCGCCGGGCGCCGATCAGGGATGAGCCGCAAAGACCGCGCGCCCGCTCCGGGATGTCCGGACCGGGCGCGCGCCCAGCGTCCGGCGCGGGTGCTTCCCGTCTCTTGATATACGAAGGCGCCCGCGCTTCGCAAAGCGGCCGCGCAGGCCTCAGCCGGCGGCCGCCTCGCCCTCGTCGAGATCGTCGTCCTCACCGGGACCCACGAGCATCTCCTCGGCAAGCAGCCCGGCGTTGCGGCGCACCATGCCCTCGATCTTCCGGGCGGTCTCGGGATTGTCGAGCAGGAACTTCCGCGCGTTCTCGCGGCCCTGGCCGATGCGCTCGCTGTCATGGGAGTACCACGAGCCGGACTTCTCGATGACGCCGCCCTTCACGCCGAGATCGATCAACTCGCCCATCTTGGAGATGCCTTCGCCGTAGAGAATGTCGAACTCGACCTCGCGGAAAGGCGGGGCGACCTTGTTCTTGACGACTTTCACGCGGGTCTGGTTGCCGATGACCTCGTCGCGGTCCTTGATCGCGCCGATCCGCCGGATGTCCAGACGCACCGAGGAGTAGAACTTCAGCGCATTGCCGCCGGTCGTGGTCTCCGGGCTCCCGAACATCACGCCGATTTTCATGCGGATCTGGTTGATGAAGATCACGAGGCAGTTCGACTTGGAGATCGAGCCCGTGAGCTTTCGCAGCGCCTGGCTCATCAGCCGCGCCTGAAGACCCGGCAGGCTGTCGCCCATCTCGCCTTCAAGTTCGGCCTTGGGCGTCAGCGCGGCGACGGAGTCGATGACGAGAATGTCGACCGCGCCCGAGCGCACGAGCGTATCGGCGATCTCCAGCGCCTGTTCGCCGGCGTCAGGCTGGGACACGAGCAGTTCATTGACGTCCACGCCCAGCTTGCGCGCATAGATGGGGTCCAGCGCATGCTCGGCGTCGACGAAGGCGGCGGTGCCGCCGGCCTTCTGGCATTCCGCAACCGTGTGCAAGGCGAGCGTCGTCTTGCCCGAGCTTTCAGGCCCGTAGATCTCCACGATCCGGCCGCGCGGCAGACCGCCGATGCCCAGCGCGATGTCGAGACCGAGCGAACCGGTTGAAACCGCCTCGATCTGTTCGCTCGGACGCGCGCCGAGCTTCATCACCGAGCCCTTGCCGAACGCGCGGTCGATCTGGCTGAGAGCGGCGTCGAGGGCTTTTTTCTTGTCCATGTCTTCGTCTTTCACGAGGCGGAGGGATTGGCTGGCCATCGGCGCGCTCTCCTTATTTCACGGGCGTCCGAGTCGGGCAATGATCGTGAATGTACGCGTTTCGTTCCGAGCACGCAAGCAGAACATGTCAGCGCTGAAAGCCGGATTCGCCTATTATTTCAATAAATTATGCGATCTATCCCGCCATCGCCTTGGCGAGTTCTGATTTCACCCGCTCGGCGAGCTGGGGCAACGTGAACGGCTTGGGCAGGAAGGAGACGTCGGTCTCGCGGGCGAGGATTTCGGAGAAGTCCTCTTCAGCATAGCCGGAGATGAACAGGACCCGCGCCTGGCCGATATACGCGCGGCCTTTCTCCAGCAGGCCCGGGCCGTCGAGGCCGGGCATCACCACGTCGGAGATGACGAGGTCGAACGAGCCCGGCTGTTCCTCGAGAATCTCAAGCGCCATCTCGCCGTCGTCGGCTTCCACGACTTCATAGCCGCGGCCGGCGAGGCTCTTGGCGGTGATGGAGCGCACCGCATCCTCGTCCTCGACAAGCAGGATGCGTCCACGGCCGGCGAGATCAGCAGGCGCGGGCGCAGCGGGCGGCTCTTCGGGAGCAGGCGGCTCCGGTTCCTGCGGCGCGGATTGGCGCACCGCCTCGGAGATGGCGGCGCTGACGGCCTCGCTGGCGGCTGCATCGGCATCCGCGGCGGGATCGGCGGCCTCGTCGGCCTTCGGCGCGCAGCCCGGCAGATAGATCGAGAAGGTGGTGCCCTCGCCGACGGCGGACTTGGCGAACACGAAGCCGCCGGACTGCTTGACGATGCCGTAGACCGACGCCAGCCCCAGCCCCGTGCCCTGGCCGGTCGGCTTCGTGGTGAAGAAGGGCTCGAAAATCTTCGCCAGCGTCGCCTCGTCCATGCCGCAACCATTATCGGTCACGTGAATGGCCGCCCACGGCCCGGCTTTCGGGTTGGGCGCGCCGGCCGCGCGCACCGCCTCGGCGTCCAGCGCTTCGGTGGCGATGACCAGCTTGCCGCCGCCCTCGACGCCCTTCATCGCGTCGCGCGCGTTGGTGGCGAGGTTCATGAGCGCGTTCTCAAGCAGATTGCGGTCGCTGCGCACGGGCGGCAGATCGCGGCCGTGCCGGATGTCGAGATTGACGGTCTCCTCGAGGATCTGCCGCAGAAGCACCGCGAAGTCCGACATCAGCGCGGAGAGGTCGAGGCGCTCGACGCGCATGGTCTCCTTGCGGGAGAACGCCTTGAGCTGGCCGACAAGTCCGGCTGCGCGGGCCACCACGCCGTTGACCGTCTGCAGCCGCGAGTAGGACGGATCGCCGACGGGATGCTCGCCCAGAAGGCTGTCGACATTGAGCCGGATGGCCTGCAAGTGGTTATTGAAGTCATGCGCGACCGTGCTCGCCAGCTGGCCGACCGCCTGCATCTTGCTGCCCTGGGCGAACTGGCGTTCGAGCTCCTTCAGTCCGGAGACGTCGATCAGATAGGCGGTGCGCCGGCCGCCCTGCACCGGCGACAGGAAAAGATGAGCGTCGCGCGTTTCCTCGCCCGCGCGCAGCTTCACTTCGAACGGATCGCCTCCCGCCGCGACGCTTTCAAGCGCCTCGGCCGGGTCGGCGTCTCCGAACTCGAACAGGTCGGAGAAGGCCGTCCCCGGCGCCGCTGCGCCGGCGGTCAGCTGGACCAGGCTGGCGTTGGCCGCCGACAGCCTGGCGGCCGCCGGGTCGACGCCGTCAAGCAGCGCCACGCCGAAGGGTGCGGTGGCGAACATGGCCTCCAGCGCCTCGCCGCCGCTTGCCTCGCCTGTGTCCGGCCGCGTCGGCGCAGGCGCGCCGGTGGCTGCAGGGTCGTAGACCAGACCCCGCACCCGCGGCGGCCGCTCCTCGTCCCATTCCAGCGCAAGAACGGCCGGCAGGCTGGGCTCGCCCTGACGCTTGAGCGCGACCTCGAGCCGGACTGGTCCGTCCGATCCGCGCGTCTGCGAAATGGCGCGCGCGCCGTCGGCGCCGAAGACGTCGGCCAGCTTGAGCGCCTTGTCGTCCGCGACTCCGGACCAGCCCCGCAGCGTCGCGTTTGCGGCCAGCACCCGGCCTTCCAGATCGGCGAGGAAAAGGCCGGCGAGCGCGTGATCGGCCCAGTCGGGCGCTGCGGCCGCGTCGATGTCGCCTGCGCCGCGCTCAGCGGCGAAACGCCAGACCGAGCCGCCGCCCTCCATCGGGCTGACCGCGCATGAATAAACGACCATCCGCCCATCGGCGAGCTTGAGCGCGGGCAGCACTTCAACCCCTGTCGCTCCCGCGGAGGCGGCGCGGGTGAGCCGGTAAAGATGCGCGCCCCCGGGGGCGCCCCAGATGCGGTCCGGCGTGGGGATGGAGAGCGCCGAGCCCATGCCGTGAGCTTCGCGCGCCATTTCCGAATACGCAGGATTGCACCAGCGCGCGCGGCCGCGGCTGTCGGTCGCCAGAACCGGATCGGCCAGCGCGTCGAGCGCCTTGAGGGCGAGACCCTGCGCACTGGAGCCGCCTGCGCTTTCCACGGCGAGCGCGCGTGCGGCCTGACCGCCGGAGGCGAGCGCGTAAAGCAGCACAAGGGCGACGAACGCCACGCCGCCCAGCAGCGTCAGGCCGTGCCAGCCCGCCGCCTCGGGCAGGATGAGCGTGACGAGGACCGAAAGCAGGGCGATCGCGCCGCCGATCCAGATCGCGATCTGGGCGAGCATGCCCGCCCAGATCGGCGTCCGCGCAGGCGCTTCGGCCTCCGCGGCGTCGCCTTCGAGCGCGCCGGCGCGGCCGGCCTCGGCGTCAAGTTCGGCGTCGGTCATCGGGATCGGCTCCGGATGCGGGCTGATTCGCCCGGACAGTCATGATTTCAGCTTAATCGTTCGGGCCGCGTTTCGCGCGTCCTTTCGCAAGCGAGAGCACGTAGCCGATGACCTTGGCCACCGCCTGGTACTGTTCGGGCGGCACGGCTTCATCAAGATCGACCGTGGCGTGCAGCGCGCGCGCAAGCGGCGGATCCTCCACGACCGGCACCCCCGCGGTCTCGGCGGCTTCGCGGATGCGCAGCGCGACGGCGTCCACCCCCTTCGCCACGCAGACCGGCGCAGGCGTCACCCCCTGTTCGTATTTGAGCGCGACGGCGTAGTGGGTCGGGTTGGTGATCACCACGGTCGCATCCGGCACCGCCGAGAGCATGCGCCGCTGGGCCCGCTCCATGCGGATCTGGCGCAGTTTGGCGCGCACCATCGGATCCCCTTCGGTGTCCTTGAATTCGTCGCGGATCTCCTTTCGCGACATCTTGTTGCGCTGGATGTACTGGTGCTTCTGAAACATGAAGTCGGCCGCCGCGATAAAGGCCTGCACGATCAGCGCCGCGACGAGCAGCTCGATCGCCAGATCCCGCGTCAGCGCGAGAAGCGCGGCGACATCGACACGCGGCACCATCGCCAGTTCGCCGCGATGGGGCCACATGACGAGAAAGATCGCGATGGCGACAAGCACGATCTTGGCGACGCCCTTTGCGAAGTTCGCCAGGCCTTCAGGCCCGAACATGCGCTTGAGACCTTCAACCGGGTTGAGCTTGGAAAGCTTGGGCTCCAGCTTGCTGGGCGCAAACAGCAGGCCGTGCTGGACCAGGTGACCAGCCGCCCCGGCTACGATCAGCAGCCCCATGACGAGCGCCACGCTGAAGGTCACCTTGAGCATCGAGGCCCGGACCAGATCCAGCGCTGCGGCCGGGTCAAGGCTCAGCGCATGCGGCTTGGAGAGGAACATGCTCATCGAGCCGGCGAGGTCGCGCGAGAGCGCGGGCGCGAAGGCCGCCACGATCGCGAGCCCCGCCGCCAGCAGGAACCAGCTCGCCACCTCCTGGGATTTGGGGACGTCGCCCTTCTCCCGCGCCTGGCGGAGTTTCCGGTCTGTCGGCTCTTCTGTCTTTTCGCTTTTGTCCTCGCCTTCCGCCATGGCGGCCGCCTCAGTTCAGCGTGGCGGCGAACTCCTCCATCCGGCCAAGCCAGACCAGCGCGCCCGCCCCGAGGGACAGGGCCAGAACGGCGAAACCGAGGAGAATGTTCGCCGGCATGGCGATGAAGAAGAGCTGGGCCTGCGGCATGAGCTTCGAGAGCACGCCGATGCCCAGATAGAAGATCAGCCCGAAGATCACGAGCGGAGCGGCGATCTGGACGCCGATGATGAAGGCGTCCGCAAACAGCCTCAGCGCCCAGTCGGCCGCATCGCCCCACATGGGCGGCTCGCCTGCGGGCATGATTTCGTAGGAGGACGCCGCCGCCCCGAGGAGCAAATGGTGCGTATTCGTCACGAAAAGCAGCGTGATGAAGGTCAGATTGAGGAACTGGGAGGTCAGCGCGCCGGACTGTCCCTGGGTGGCGTCGAACACTTGCGCGATCGCCAGGCCGGTCTGATACGCGATGATCTGGCCGGCGACCGCTGCGGACATGATGAAGAGCCGCGCCGCTGCGCCGATCATGATGCCGATCACCGCCTCGCCCGCCACAAGCAGCAACGCGGCGCCGGCGGGCTCCGGCGGGGCGGGCAGCTGCGGGGCGATCTGCGGCCCGACGGCGAACGCGAAGGCGAGCGCGAAGGCGAGCCGGATGCGGACGGGAAAGACCTGTTCGCCGATGCCCGGCAGTAGCATCAGGACGCCGCCGAGCCGGGCGAAAATCAGCGCCGCAGCGAAGATGGTGACGTCGAGATCGATGCCGAAGATCATCGCCTCAGCCTGCGATGATCCGGTCGGCCACCATCGTCATGAACCCGGCCATCAGCGCGCCCATGAGCGGCAGAAACAAGAGCAGCGCGAGGAAGATCGCGATGATCTTCGGAACGAAGACGAGCGTCATCTCCTGCACCTGCGTGAGCGCCTGCAGAAGCGCGACCGCGAGGCCGACCGCCAGCCCGATCAGCATGATCGGCGCCGCGATGGCGAGCATCGTCCAGATAGCCTCGCGTGCGAAATCAAGGACTTCTCCGCCGGTCATGCCAGGCTCCCGGTGCCGCGATTAGCCGATCATTAACCCATTGAGTTAACGAAGGTTGAAAAAGCCTGAACGCCTGAAGCGATCAGGCCTCCACCGAGACATGAGTTGATTCTGGCGACGCCGTCCGCAGACGCGCCGTCAGATCGGCATGCGCAGGATCTCGTTATAGGCGCGGATAACCTGGTCGCGCACGGTGATCACCGTCTCCAGCTGGAGTTCGGCGGCGGCCATGGCGGTGACCACATCCACGAGCTCCGCCTCGCCGGCGACGCCGGCCGCTGACATCTGCTCGGCGCGCGCCACGGTTGCTTCGGTGCTTTCGATCGCGTTGGTCACCATGGAGGCGAAGTCCGCCTGATTGGCGGCGTCGGCGCCGGGCGCGGCCGATGCGCCTTCGACCGCCTGGCGCATGGCCTCGGCATAGGCGCGGATTGCAGCGGGATCGATCGCCATCTCGACTCAGCTCCTTACGAGTTGCGCAGAAGATCCAGCGTGCGCTGCATCATCTGGCGGGCGTTCTCCATCGTGTTGAGATTCGCCTCGTAGGAACGCTGCGCTTCACGCATGTCCATCAGTTCAACGAGCGTCTGCACGTTGGGATACTTCACATAGCCGTCGCCGTTCGCGGCGGGATGGCCGGGCTCGTAGACCAGGCGGAAATCGCCGCGATCGGTGCGCACGCGGGTCATGCTGACCATCTCCGCGCCCGTCGCCCGGTCGAGTTCGGCCTGGAAGACCGGGATGCGGCGGCGGTAGGGATCGCCCTCCGGCGTCTGGGCGGTGGAGTTCGCGTTCGCCACGTTCTCCGCAATGATCCGCATGCGCCCGGACTGCGCGCGCAGGCCCGAGGCGGCGATCTGCAGGGCGTCGAAATTCTTGTCCATGCCGCTGGCTCCTCAGCGTTGCGCGGTCAGCTCTGGACGCCGCGCGCCGACAGGCGCAGCAGCGTCATGCTTTTCTGGTAGAGGCCGAGGACCGTCTCGTAACGCATGCGGGTTTCCGCCGCCCGCGCCATCTGTTGCTCCAGCACGACCGCGTTGCCGTTGATCGTCGTCTCCCGGTCCGGGGCGTTTTCCACACGATATTCGCGCGGCGTGCGGGACGCCGCAGCGGCGCCCTCGGACTGTCCGGAGGAGTTGCGCCGCGCCTCGGTCCAGGCGGCTGCGAGCGCGCGTTCGAACTCCGCTGCAGACAGATCCTGCGGCGTGTAGTCAGGCGTGTCGGCGTTGGCGACGTTCTGCGCGGTTATGCGCTGGCGCTGGTCGTGGAAGCGCAGCGCTTCGCGCATCATCGCCAGAACCGGAACATCGTCGGGCCGCATGGGCGTATCTCCCGTAAACGGGCGTGAACCAGCGTTAAGACTTCGGCCAATGCGGTTAAGCAGGGCTTAATAGAATGGGAATCAGGCGATCTTAACCGCGCCTTAACGGCAGGCGCCCGCGGATAGGGGGCGTTAAGCTTCGTAAACGCGGGATCCCTGAATGGACTTGATCGATTTCGCCCGCTACCTGGCCTCGCTCCTTGTCGTGCTTGGCCTGCTCGGCGGCGCGGCCTGGCTCGCAAAGCGCGGCGCGTTCGCCAGCATCCTGCCTGCTGCGGGGGGATTCGCGAAGCCCGGCGCGCGCCGCCTGCAGGTGCGCGAGACGCTCGTGCTGGATCCGCGGCGGCGGGTGGTCATCCTCGCCGCCGACGGCGTGGAGCATGTCGTCTTGCTCGGCGCGTCCGGGGAGACAGTGCTCGAGACCCGGCCGGCGTCGGGCTCCAAGCCCGTGCTGGAGCGTGCGGCGTGAAGCGCTGGGCGATTCTCCTTCTTGCCGGTCTTGCGCTCTGCCTCGTGGCGGCGCCGAACGCGTTCGCCCAGCAGATCACGCTTGATCTCGGCGATGAGGACACGCTGACCCAGCGCGTCCTGCAGACGATCGCGCTGATCACGGTGATCAGCCTTGCGCCGTCGATCGTGATCATGACGACGAGCTTCGTGCGGATCGTGGTCGTGCTCTCCCTGCTGCGCACCGCGATCGGCCTGCAGCAGAGCCCGCCCAACGCCGTGCTGATCTCGCTCGCCCTGTTCCTGACCGCCTTCATCATGGCCCCGACCTTCACGGCGGCCTACCAGCAGGGCCTGCAGCCGCTGATGAACGGCGAGATGGAGACCGCCGACGCGCTCGGCGCGGCCTCCCAGCCGGTGAAGATGTTCATGCTCGGCCAGACGCGCGAGGACGATCTCGATCTCTTCTTCCAGATCGCCGAGATCGAGCCGGAGAGCCCGGAAGCGACGCCGTTCTACGTCGTTGCGCCGGCCTTCATGATCTCGGAATTGCGCCGCGCTTTCGAGATCGGGTTCCTTCTGTTCATTCCGTTCCTGATCATTGATCTGGTCGTTGCGAGCATCCTCATGTCCATGGGCATGATGATGCTGCCGCCGGTCATCATCTCGCTTCCGTTCAAGCTGATCTTCTTCGTGCTCGTGGACGGCTGGCGCCTTGTGGCGGGCTCTCTCGTGGAGAGCTTTGACAGGCTGCCGCCTCCGCCGACATGAGACGGGCCTAGCTCCCGCCGGCCGCGTCCACGCCGTCGCTGAACCGGTCTGCAAAGCCCGTCATGAAGGCGTCCGCGCCCTCCATCGAGGACAGCCGCCCGACCAGATCGATCAGCCGGCTGTCGCCCGCCGCCAGCGCTGAACCGGTCACCAGCGAAAACGCCGCTGCGTGAGGCGTCGCGCTCATCATCGCGCCGTAGCGCGCGCCGAGCCGCTCCACCGACTGCCGGTCGCCGGCCAGCGCATACGCGATGCCCGCGCGCAGCACGTCATGGGTTTCGCGCGCATTGAGCGCGTCTTCGCTGCGCCATCGGTCGCCGAGCAGGCTTTCCAGCTGCCGGCCGACGCGCGGCCAGTCGCGCCGCGCCCAGGCGATGTCGACGCGAAGGCGCGCGGCCTCCGCGGACTCGTCGCCTTCGATCAACTCAAGCGCATGGTCGTAGAGGTCCAGCCCGTAGCGCGCGCGCGCCTCCAGAAGGCGGCGCTCCAGAACAAGCGGACGCGGCAGACCCGCCACGCGCGTGTTGGCGAGCACCTGCAGCGCTTCGCGGTCGCGCCCGGCCATGAGATGTATGACCGCAAGGTCCGTCGCCACCCGCGCGCGCGCCTGAGCCGGCATGGAGCGCTCGTCGATCTGGTGGCTCAGGAGCGTCGCCGCATCGTCAAGCAGGTCGACATCGACCAGCCGGTCGACAAAGCGCCTGACCATGCGGTCGCCGTCAGGCCCCTGCGGGGTGAGATAGCTGTACTCCCGAAACAACGCGATCGCCTCGATCGGGTCGAGCCGGTCGGCTTCGCCGTCAAGATAGAGACGGCGGAAAAGCGCGCGCATGTCCGTCCCGATCGCACGCCCGAGCGGCGTGCCCGCATAGCGCACCTCTGCAGCGCTCATCGTCTCGAAAGCGCGCGCATACCGGCCCGCCTGCGCATACCAGTTTCCAAGCAGGCGCGTGGCCTCAAGTTCGCTGTCGTCGCCGCGCCAGCGGAAGCGCAGCGCCTCCAGCGCGTCGGCGGCTTCAGAGATCGTGATGCGCTCCTGATCGAGATCGAGGCGCAGCTGTTCGAGGATCGCGCGCGCCTGAATGGGCTCGTAGTCCGAACGCACAAGCTGCGACAGCCGCATGCGCGCGCCATCGGGATCGCCGGCGATCGCGGCGAGCCGGGCCTGAAGCAGTTCCGCCTCGGCGCGCGTCGGACTGTCAGGTTCGTCGCTCTCAAGCCGGGACAGCAGTTCCGCAGCCGCGCCGAGATCATTGAGCTCGAGCGCTGCGCGCGCATTCGCCGCGCGGAATCGCGCCCGCCATTCCGGCGCGTAGAAGAACACGCTGGCCGCGCCCGCCTCGAAGCGCCGGCGCGCCTCGGCGAAATCTCCCAGCGAAGCGGCGACATATCCGCGCCAGGGCTGCACGACCGGATCAGCGGCGATTTCGATGTCGGAGAAGATCGCCTCGGCCTCCTCCATCCGCTCCAGCATCGCCGCCGCCGCGCCGCGCATCGCCTTGACCTCGGCGGTGTCGTCCAGAGCCGGCCGCGCCTCCACGGCGAGATCGATCGCGCCGATCGCCTCCGGCGCCAGCTCCCAGCCGAGATAAAAGCGGGCGAGATCCATCAGGCTGTCGGCGTCGCCAAGGCGTGCGCGCGAACGCGCGCGGTGCATGGCGGGCAGATAGCGCGACCCGCCGCGCCAGGCCTCCAGATCAAGAAAGGCTGGCGAAACCGGCTGCGCGACACGGCCCGCCATCGCGGGGTCGGCGGCGCGTGAGAGCGCAAGGCCGCCTGGACGGGTCAGCACCGCGCCGCCCGGCTCGGTCCGCACGTCCAGATCGTCCGCCAGCGGAGCGAGCGGGACGCCATGGGAGGAGCGCAGGACCAGCGTTTCGAGGAAACGCCGCTCGGCGACGACGCCGCGTGATTCGCCGTCAGCGGTCACTACGACGAGCTGATCGCCCACAACCGGATCGTCGAGGCGGCGCACCGACCGCGCGCCCGGGGCCTCAAATCTGAGAGCGGCGGGCTGGTTGAAGCCGGTTTCGCGTTGAATGCGCACCGGCCGCGGCGGCTCGTCGAGCCGTTCGGAGAGACGCACCGTCCAGACCGGTCCCTCCGCACGGACGCTCGCCTGCGTGGAGGCGGGCGCTTCAATGCGCAGCGCCGTCCAGTCCGGCCCGCGCAGGGCACGCGCGCCCTCGACATGGCGCCGTCCGACGCCGGCGAGTTCGGCGGTGTCGATGTCGGCGGCGGCGTCGAACACGATCCAGATTGATTCCGCGCGCCGGAAGACAGCCGCGCCGGGCAGATTCGCCCAGGGGAAGCTGAGAATGGCGTCCGCGCCGTCCGTGCGCGCGGCCAGCGCCACAACGCCGTTTTCCGGAACCGGATCGGGCCGCGCGATCTCCGCTCGCGCCGGGGCTGCATCCGGCGCCTCCTCGGTCGCCGCGGTCTCGGCGTCGGCCTGCGCTGCCGCCTGCGCCTCGCGCGCGTCGGCGTAGGCTTCAAGCGCGGCCAGCGTGTCGAGCACGCCGCCGGATGCCGGATCGAATACGTCGATGGTGACCTCGGGGCCTTCCGACCAGACGCGAACGTCGAAACCGGGCGCGAGCTGCAGGCGCAGCGCGTCGCCATCCGCCTGCGGGCGGCCAGCCTCAAACACGCCGCGCGGCGGATCGAGCGACAGTTCGGCCAGATCGGCGGCCTGCGTGGTGAAGCGCCGGGAAAAGACGATGTCCGCGCGCTCGCCCTCGCGCTGAACCGTCCATGTGACAGGCTCGGGCCAGCTGAGGCGGATGCGGGAGTACTCCGCAGCCTCGCCGAAGCGCAGCGAAACAGGCAGCGGCGGCGGGCCTTCCGCAGCGGCGGCGGCCTGTTCGGCGGCGCGCGCCGCGGCGACCCGGCGGGCTTCGGCCTGTTCGCGCTCGAAGGGCGACACGACGGGATCAAGCGGCGCCGTCCCCGGCGGGGCGAGGTCAAGCGCAATGATGTTATGCGAGACCGAGACGCGCGCCTCGGCCGGACCGATCAATGCAAGACGCAACGTGCGCCCGTCGGGGTCGAGCCGCCCGCGCGCGACAAGATCAGGCGCCGCGTCGGCGATGATCTGGGCGTCGAAGGCGGCGGCTTCCGCGAGACTTGCAACCACGACCGCCCCGGCTGCGATTTCAGCCTCTGCGCCGACTTCTCCGCCGAGACGCTCAGGGTAGATCAGGCGCACGCGCGCCGTCTCGCCGATGCGCTCCACTTCCACCCGCGCAGGGGTCTGCGCGACGGCGGCCGCGCCCGCCACCGCCGCAATCGCCGCAGCGATCAGCAGATCACTCGCCCGCCGCGCCAAGGCTCTCCTCCAGCGCCCGGGCCGTGTCCGGCGGCATCGCGCGCAGGCGCAAGGCGAGCATGAGGCGGGCGACCTCCTGCGGGTTCATTTCCGCGAGAATGGCCGAGAACCGCCGCGCCTGCTCGGTCTGCATGCGCGCCGCGACGAGGATCTTCGTCTCGTCGTCCAGCTCGGAGATGACCTGAGCGGCGGCGTCAGGCTCCATCTGCGCGAACAGAGCCACCGTGTTGTCGATCTGGACGTCCACTCGCTCGTCGAGCTGTCCAAGAAGCGCCTGGATATCGCCGCGCAGGGTCTCCAGCGCGGTCACCCGCTCCTGCAATTGCTGCTCGGCGACTTCCAGCAGCGCCTCGCGCGTGTCGAGCTCGGCCTCGCGCGCATCCAGCGCCCGGCGGCGCTCGGCGAGCGAAACCAGAACGTCGCGTTCTGAACTGCGGGTCTGGGAGAAGTCCGGAAGCGCCGGACGCGCAGCCGCCTGCGGCTCCGGCTCCGGCGGGGTCTGGCGCTCGGCGATGGCGCGCGCGATCGGCCCGTCGGCGGCTTCCGCCGCCCCCTCGCCGCCGTTCTCTTCAGGATCCTCTCCAGCGCCTTCCTCAGGCGGCGGCGCCGGCGCGGCGAAGTCTGCGACCGTCTCGGCTGCTTCCGCGCTGGCCTCGAACCAGGCGGCGGCCTGCTCACCGGCGGACAGCCCCTTCAACCCGGCAAGACCGAGGAGAAGAACCGCAAGAAGAGCAAGCGGGCGCGCAGCGGTCATCAACAGCCCTCCTCAGCGCACCGTATCAAGCGGACCGGCCGGCGACGGCGCGCGGCGCTGCGGGGTCTCGGCGGGCTTGCGCTCGCTCTCGGGCCGCCGGCGCGCCTGCGCAAGCCGGCCGGCGCTCTTTTCCCCGGCGTCGGTAAGCAGGCGAAGCTCGTCGGCCAGAGCCCGCGCCTCGCGCACCTGGTCCTGCAGCTCCGCGCCCGCGCCCTTGCTGGCGCGATCGAGCGCAGCGAGGCTCGCGCGCGCGCGCTCCACCGCTTCATCGAGCGCACGCACGGTGTCGCGCAGGCCGTCCTGGCCCTCGCGCAGCGCGCGAAGCCGCCGGTCCACCCGCCAGCACAGCGCGGCGGCGGCGACCAGCACGACCAGAAGAACGATCTCGAGAACGAAGGCGGTCATGCTCATGAGAACCTCATCAGGGCCTTGCGCGCGCCCGGCGAGAGCGGCGCGTCGAGGCGCACGCCGATGGCATGGCCCACCCGGCCCATGCGCCCCTTGGTGAGTTCCACCGAGCCGCAGCGCAGATCGACGGAGTCGTCCGGCCCGGCGTCGAGCCAGAGCGTGTCGCCCACCTTGAGCGACATCACCTCGCCCAGCGGACGCTGCAGGTCGTCGATGACGGCGGAGACCTCCATCTTGGTCGACC
>CAZLOV010000050.1:0-14451 GCA_964561235.1 uncultured Caulobacterales bacterium | reverse complement strand
AGCTGTTCCTGCGTGGTGGCGAACAGGAAGTAGGACTGGTCCTTGCCCGCATCGGCGGCGCGCGCGAGCGTCGCGCGATTGCCCGCCTCGCCGCGGCGGATGTAATGGCCGGTGGCCATGCAGTCCGCGCCGAGCTGCCGTGCGGTCGCCAGAAGGTCCTCGAACTTCACCCGCTGATTGCAGCGCACGCAGGGGATCGGGGTGGAGCCCGCCAGATAGGTCTCGGCGAAATCCGCCATCACGCTGTCGCGGAAGCGGTCTTCATAGTCGAGGACGTAGTGGGGAAAGCCCAGATGCTCGGCCACCCGGCGCGCGTCATGGATGTCCTGACCCGCACAGCACGCGCCCTTGCGTTTGACCGCCTCGCCGTGATCGTAGAGCTGGAGCGTGACGCCCACGACGTCATAGCCCGCCCGATGCAGCACGGCGGCGGTGACCGAGCTGTCCACCCCGCCCGACATGGCCGCCACGACGCGATGATCGGCAGGGTTTCCGCCGAGCTTCAGGAAATCGCCGGTGAAGCCGTATTCCGCCATCAGCGCGTCGACACGCGCCGGGTCGATCCGGTCGGGCGCAAAGGGCGCCGCCGCCGGCGCGGCCGCCGGGGCGTTGGAAATCAGGGTCGCCATCTATCCTCTCCCCCGCCGGGTCAAGGCCGGCGGCGAACGAATGAGGGGCGCATATAACGCTTCGCCGCCCCCGGCGCCAGTTCCGCCCTAGCGCAGGAACGGAAGGAGCGAGACCGACGTGAGGTTGGAGAAGGTCTGGGCGGCGACCTGCACGGCGGTCTGGGCCTGCTGGAAGCGCGTCGCCGCCTCGGCGATGTCGACCTCTTCAAGGTCTGCAAGGACCGTCTGGAAGAAGTCCGCCTCTATCTCGAAGGCGCGCACCGCACGCTCGATTTCCGCCTGACGCACGCCGTTCTCCGCCTGACGTTCATTGATGCGGTCGAACGCCGCGATGACGTTGCCCACTTCGGTCTGTAGGAAGGCCTGCTGGGTTGGAGACACCTGGCCGCCGAACGGTTCGAGCGCATCGAACTCGGCGATGCGCTCGAAGGCTTCCATCAGCGACTGGCCGACGTCATCGGCGAGGAACCCGGTTTCAATCACCGTCGCATCGGAAACCCGCGCGGTGGGGGTGCGGCTGGAGTTCTCGAAGAAGTCGGCGGCGGCCGCCGGGCCGGCGAGGTCGGCGAGGCTGCCGGCGGTGAACGGCGGCTGGTCGGTGCGCGTGCCTCCGAAGATGTAGCCGCCATTGGCCGAGCGCGTGTTGAGGACCTGCCGTGCGCGCTCGAAGAGCTGCTGGACGTCGTTCATCAGGAAGGTGCCGTCCGTCGTGGTCAGCGTGGTGCGCAGCTCCGTGGCGACGTCGGACAGCTCGGCGAAGGCGAGATCCTGCACCTCAAGCCGGCCTTCCAGCCGGGTGAGCGAGGCCGCATAGCTCTCCGCGCGCGACTGGGCCGCGCGGGTCGCGGTGATCGTTTCGGCGCGGAAGCCGTAGGCCTTGAGGTCCTGGCCCAGCTTGCCGGAGGAGACCTGCTGACCGGCTTCGACCTGGTCGCGCTGGGCGCGCATCAGGTTCAGAAGCGCGCTTTCGGCGGCGGCGGCGGTTGAAATGCGCATTCGGGTTTCTCCCTCCTGGGCCTAGACGATGCTCAGCAGCGTTTCGGTCATCTCCCGCGCAGCCTGGAGCATGCGCGCGGAGGCGTTGTAGGACTGCTGGAACAGGGTCATGTTCGCGAGTTCTTCGTCGAGATTGACCCCTTCGACGTCGGCGCGGCGCTGATCGGCGGCGCTCTGGACGCTTTCCGCGCTGCGCTGGGCGCGCTGGGCCGCGGCGGCCCGGGCGCCCACATCGCCGGCGAGCCGTCCGGCGTACTGGTCGATGGTGGAGACCCCGCCAGCAAGCGCGCCTGCGGTATCGAAGCTGATCGGACGCGAGAGCGCGTTCTGCAGGTCCTGACCGCCGCGGGCGTCGCCGGCGAACAGCACCGTATCGCCCGCGACCGAGGCCGGGGTGATGTCCAGCTTGGCGAAGGCCAGCCGGCTGCTGTCGGCGCGGATCTCCGGGCGCACGGTCTGGATCTCGGCGCGGTTCTGGCGTGCGGCGTCGCCGATGCCGAACACCTGGGAAAGGCTCAGCCCGGTGGAGCCGCGCTCGGTGGTGTCCTCCACGAGACTGACCTCGAAATTCGCAAACGCTGCGGCCGGGGTGAAGTTGAGCTGGCCGTCGCCGTCGAGCGCATAGGCGCCGTAGGGCGCGACGCCGGCGTTGAGGGCGTTGACGAAATCGGTGACCGTCGCCGCGCCGCCGGGCGCAGCGACGGTGATCTCGGTTTCCGGACGTCCGTCCGCGCCCGTGACGGCAAAGCGGAGCTCCCCGCCCGGCGCGGCGTCCAGCACGCCGCCGCCCGTGATCGCGGTTTCATAGAAATTGGGCCGCGTGGACGAGATCAGGTCGTTCAAGCCGAAGAAGGCCGAGAAGCTGCGCCCGCCAAGGCTGGAGGGCGCCGTTTCGCTCTGGGCGACAGCAACGCCGTTTCCGCCGGCGGCGGTGAGCGTCAGCCGTCCGTCGGCGAAGTTCGCCGCTCCGTTGACGCCCAGCGCCGCGTCGATCTGCGCGGCGAGATCGGCGATGGTGGTTCCCGCCGGCCCGCCGTTCACGGTGAAGGAGCCCGCCGCAAACACGATGTCGGCGCGCGCGAGGAGATCGCCGTTTGCGTCCACGATCGCCACCGTGCTCTCGCCCGAACCGGTGAGTATGTCGGTGCCCAGAAGGCCGGTGTTGCGCCCCTCCAGCAGCCCCGGCGCAGGCACGGCGGTGGCTTCGTTGTGCGCGCGGTTGAGCGCGTCGGCGGTCTTGGCGGTGAACTCGGCGAGCTCGGAGGCGAGCGCAGGCAGCTCCTCGTCGCGCAGGTTCAAAAGCCCGCGCAGCTCGCCGGACCGGATGTCGGCGTCGAGATCGATCGTTGCCCCCGAACCCGAGACGACCGCGGTGATCGCGCCGTACTCCACGTCGAAGCCGCCCGAAGCGGCCGGGGCGTATCTCAGCTCCACCGTATTGTTGTCGAGCAGCGAGACGCCGTTGCCGGTGCGCACGAAAACGCGGCCGTCGAGCTGGGTGTCGGTGGAGATGTCGAGATAGCCGGAGAGTTCGTCGAGCAGCTCGGACTGGCGGTTGAGCGCGCCGGTGGCGTCGGAGCTGGTCGCGGTCAGCGTCTGGATCTCGCCGTTGAGCCGGCCGAGTTCGTCAAGGATCTCGTTGATCCGCTCCACCTGGGAGGCGATCTGGCTGTCGACCTCGCCGCGCACCTGGCGGATTTCGCGCGACAGCCGCGCGGCCTCGTCGAAGAAGGACTGGATCTCCGAGGCGGCCGAGGCGCGCGCGGCGGTCTGGGTGGGATCGACCGCCGCCGTGGCGATCGCGTCGATCGCCGAATTCAGGCGGCCGAACAGCGAGCCTTCATCGTCCGTCGCGCCGAACTGCGCCTGGATGCGGTCAAGGAAGCGCGCCGTGATTTCCGCTGCGCCAAGATCGGAGCCGGCCCGGCGCGAGGCGGCGGAGAGAAACTCGTCCGCAACCCGGCGCACGCCTTCCACGGCGACGCCCTGCCCCTGGCCGCCTATGCTGCGCGCGGCGAATTCGACCTGCGAGCGCGCATAGCCGGGCGTGTTGACGTTGGCGACGTTGTTGGACGCCGTGCGGATGCCGATCTGACTGGCCTGCAGGCCTGAAAGGGCATTGCCGATGATCTGGTTGATCGCCATGTCAGCGCGCCTTCATCCGCTCGCCCGGGGGGCACGACGGCCGCCTTAACCGGACCTTGAGGAACATTCCTGCCGGGTTGGGGGCAGATTCTGCCGGGCCCCGGTTGCTGAACGCGGACGCCCAGCTGTCATTCGCAATCACCCAAACCGTTGTCATTGTTCTGCTTTCTGCAATCTGACCGGTAACGCGCCCGCCCTTCTGGCGAACATCGCAAGGCATGAAGGCGCAAGCGCCGGGCCAACAGACCCGCACCCCGCCCCAGCGCGATTCTGCCCGGTCGAACTTGCCGATCGGCGCCGGATCATCGGGGCTGATCCTCTGATTTCATTTGATTTTCAGCGATATCGATTGGCATGGCGCTTGCTGCCTGATCGCCGCCCCGCCTTGCGCACCCTGTCTGCGCCAAGGCCGATCCGGGGCCAGACGCGGCAAAAAGCGGCGCATCCCGACAAGCGAAGCCTCTTGAGAGGCCAGACGTGAGGATGGCGGGTCGATGACCGCATCGCCGATCGAGTTTCTTGTTCCCCAGGCGCGCCCCGCAACGGGCGCGCCGGCGGCGCCGGCCGGCGAGGCGGCGGACGCCTTCGCCGGGGTGCTGGCGTTGCTGCGCGGGGGCGCTGCGGCGGCTGCGTCCGGAGGCGAGCGCGCGGCCGGGAGCGCGCGCGCGCCTGCGCCGGGCGAGGGCTCTATCGATGCGGCGGACAGCGTTGAAGCGGACGCGGCCGGAGCGGACGCCGGACTTGCCCTTAGCCTTCCCGCCCTGCCGGAAAACACTGGGCCGGCAAGCGGCGAAGGCGGGCGGAACGCGCCGGTTCAAGCCGCCCAAGCCGATGCGCCATCGGCGCCGGCGGACATTTCCCAGCCGCCGGTCCCCGCTGCGCCAGGCCTTGAACGCGCCGCTCCGGCGATCTCCGGGGACATATCGCAGCCGCCCGCCTCCGCCCTGCCAGGGTTTGAGCGCGCTGCGGCAGCGCCGGCTCCGGGCGATCCGGCGCCGTCGAACGCACCGGCCGGCGCCGATCCGGAGCTTCAGGCGGACGTTGACGCGCAAGCCTCCCCGCCTGCGCCGCGAAAGGCCGAGCCGGAACCGGAGCCGCAGCCGTATGCCGCGCCGAAGGCGACGGTTAGCAAGGCTGACGCCGCGCAAGCGGCCTCTCCGGCTGTCTCCCAGCCGCCGGTGAAGGCGCAGCCGGGCCTTGAACGCGCCGCAGCGGCTGCGTCCAACCCGCCTGCGGAGGGTCCGCAAGCCGAAGCCCGCCGCGCGCCCGAGCAGACCGCCGCGCCCACGCCCGACCGGACCGCGCGCGCCGCCGTCGACGACGTCAGCGCCGCGCCGCCCGCCCCGCCGGTCAAGCCGCCGGCCGTCGAGAAACCGCAGAGCGAGAAGAAGACCGCCATCTTCATCTCGAAGAGCGATCAGGCGTCCGCGCGCACAGGCGATGCAGCCGTCGCCGAGCCGCGCGCCGCCGATCCGGGCCTGAGGGCGCCCGACCCGGCCGCCGCCAGCGCCGGCGCCCGCACGCAGGCGGATGCAGCGCTCATCCTCACCCCTGCAAAGACGCCTGCGCAGGCTCCGCTCACCCCGCTGGAGACCGCGCCGGACGCCTTCGAACCCGCGCCCGACCCCGCGCTGGATCCGGCATCCGGCGAGCGGGCGACGGAGACGCGCGCGGACATCCAGCGCAGCCAGGCCGCAGCCGGTCAGACCCAGGCCCAGGCGCGGCTCGCCCCGCACGCCGCCCATGCCCTCGGCGCCCATATCGCGCGGCGCTTCAATGACGGCGCGCGCGTGTTCGACATCCGGCTCGATCCGCCCGAACTCGGCCGGGTCGAGGTCAAGCTCGAGCTTGGCCCCGACAACAAGGTCAGCGCGGTCCTCACCGCTGAACGCGCCGACAGCCTCGACGCGCTGCAACGCTCCGCGCGCGATCTGGAGAAGGCGCTGGCGGAGGCCGGCCTCGACCTCGCCGATAACGGTCTGTCCTTCCAGCTGGGCGAGGACCGCTCAGGCGGGGAGGCCCGCGACGAGGCCGCAACGCCGGCGCGGCTGGGCGAAACGCTCTATGCGCGCCTCGACGACTCACCCGCGGACGGCGAGACGCCCCCGCGTTCGATTTACGGATTTGCTCTGCGCGCGCCTGCGGGCGTGAGCGTAAGCGCCTGAACCCGGCTCAAGGAGGCTTCCCGCGATGGAAGAACTCAATCCCCTCGCCAACGCGCTGCCCGGCGCCGCCGGCGCCGGACGCGACACGGCCGCCGACAATGCGACCCTGACGGACAATTTCGAGACGTTTCTGACATTGCTCACCGAGCAGCTCGCCAATCAGGACCCGCTGGAGCCGCTCGACTCCAACCAGTTCATCGATCAGCTCGTGCAGTTCTCGACGGTCGAGCAGCAGATCGCCTCCAACGAAAGCCTGCAGGCGCTCCTCGATCTGCAAAGCGCAACCGCGCGTCTGACCGCGGCGGATTACGTGGGCAAGGAGGTCACGACCTCCTCGCCGCAAACCCGGCTTGACGAGGGCGGCGCGCGCTGGACCTACACTCTCGACCGGCCCGCCGAGCGCACCGATCTCGTCGTGACCGACGAACGGGGCGACGTCGTCGCCACCCTGCCCGGCCAGACCTCCCAGGGCCGCCATGAACTGGCCTGGGACGGGCGTGATCTCAACGGCAACCGGCTGCCCGACGGCGTCTACAGCCTGGAGGTCGTCGCCCGCGACGCCGGGGACGAAAGCATCGCCGCCGCCGTGCGCACCAGCGGTCTGGTGAACTCAGCGGACTTCATCGGCGACGAGGTCACCCTCAACGTCGACGGCTTCGACGTGCCGCTTGCGCGCGTGATCGGCGTGCGCACGCCGGAGCCGCAGCCGCCGGTCTAGGACATCCGGCGCCCGGAAGAAGCCGCGCGCCGCCACCCAGCAGAACGCTCCGCATCAACAAAAGACTTTCACAAACCAAGGGAAGACGGAGCCCGAAACGTCATGAGCATCAATTCCGCCCTCGCCGCCGGCGCGTCCGGCCTCCTCGCCAACGCCTCGGCGCTGGCGGGCATTTCCGACAACATCGCCAATGTGAACACCGTCGGCTACAAGCGCGTGGACACGCAGTTCCTGCCCAACTACCGGACGAACTCGGGTTCCGGCGAGGCGCGCTACGCCTCCGGCGGCGTATCCTCCAACTCGCGCCTCGACGTGACCACGGCGGGCCTTCTCAACCCGTCCGCCTCCTCGACCGACCTCGCCGTCTCCGGCCAGGGCTTCTTCGTGGTGCGCCCCAATCCCACCAACGTCACCGGCGCCGATCCCGTGCTGTTCACCCGCTCGGGCGGCTTCGATCTCGACGAGGCGGGCTTCCTGCGCAACGACGCGGGCCAGTATCTCTACGGCTGGCGCGTGCAGCCCGACGGCACGGTGACGCAGAACCCCTCCAACGTGGATCTGCTTGAAGCGGTCAACCTGAACAATATCGGCGGCGCTGCGGAAGCCACCTCCTCGGTGCGCATCAACGCCAACCTCCAGGCCAGCCAGGCGGTCTCCGCGCCCGCTCAGGCCGGCGGCACGTATGACGCGGCCGCCACGGCCAACAACATGGCCTCGGGCGCGGTTACGCCCGACTTCCAGCGCACCATCCAGATCTTCGACAGCCAGGGCGGCGTGCGCTCGCTCACCCTTTCATTGCTCAAGGCGGAGATCGATCCCGCCGCGACCCCGCCGATCACCTCGGCCAACACCTGGTTTGCAGAGCTTCACGTCACCCCGGCGACGGACGTGCAGACCGGCGCCGGCCTCGTGGACGGCCAGATCGCAACCGGCCGCGTCGTGTTCGACACCAACGGCAATATCGACCCGGCCAACACCACCTTCCCGAACTCGCTGTCCTTCCTGGGGTCGGACAACGATCCCGCCACGCTGGCGGCGGGGGCGTTCCAGTGGGATCCCGCAACCGGTGTCGGCGCTCAGACCGTCGCGCTCGATCTCGGCTCGGCGGGCACGCCCGGCGGCATCACCCAGTTCGACAGCCCCTCGGTGCTCAATTCAACCGTCGTCAACGGCGCCGTGTTCGGGGCGTTCGCCGGCGTGGACGTCAGCGAGGACGGTTTTGTCTCCGCGCGCTTCACAAACGGCGTCGTGCGCCAGATCTACCAGGTGCCGATCGCCACGGTCGTGAACCCCAACGGCATGGCGGCGGCGGGAGACGGCTCCTTCCAGGTCACCCCGGAAAGCGGGGCGTTCACCCTGAACGCGCCCGGCCAGGGCGCTTCGGGAGAGATCCAGGCGCGCGCGC
Source organism: uncultured Caulobacterales bacterium (assembly GCA_964561235.1). Taxonomy (GTDB): domain Bacteria; phylum Pseudomonadota; class Alphaproteobacteria; order Caulobacterales; family Maricaulaceae; genus JBCBSP01. Next base: position 6,393 of record CAZLOV010000050.1, on the reverse strand, counting down.
TGGAGAATTCCAACGTCGACATCGCCACTGAGTTCTCCAACCTGATCATCACCCAGCGCGCCTATTCCGCCTCCGCGCGGATCATCACAACCGCCGACGAACTGCTCGTCGAGGCGATCAACCTGCGGAACTAGTTTTCCGCCATCTGAAGCGCAGATTAGCCCGGCGGCCGCCGCGCCGCCGGGTTACTTATTTCTAAAGCCCTGATTTATCGTACATTTACCCTCACACTTAGGTTGGCGTTAAAAGCCGTTTGCTATCGTTCCCTCCAAGACAAGGCGTGCGCGACGACACGCCGGTAACGACGGATGGGTTGGATGGAACGGCGCATGAAAAAGGAAAACTACGTGATCGGCCCGGACGGCAGTCCGCTGACGGCCGCCGATCTCCCCTCCCCGGAAACCAAGCGGTGGGTCATCCGCCGCAAGGCCGAGGTGGTGGCCGCCGTGCGCGGCGGGCTCATCAGCCTTGATGAAGCCTGCGACCGCTACCGGCTGACCGTCGAGGAATTCCTCGCCTGGCAGCGCGCGATCGACCGGCACGGCCTGCAGGGCCTGCGCACGACCCGCATTCAGGATTACCGCTAAGCCGCCTGCGGCTTGCGCCAAGGCTCGACCGACAGCCTCTGAACGGCCGGTCTCGACGGTCCTCTCGTCCCCCGGGAGCGTCGAGACCGGTCTTTTTTCATAGCTGTTGATAAAAACCGCTTTCGAGTCAAAGACATTAAAACCTCGTTTACCCGGATGATGGGAAAAAACTGCCTAGCCGCCCTGGGTCAGGATCGGGCGGCGCGCAGCGGGGATCCCGGGTTTGAACGCCTTTCTGGAACAACTGACCAAGATCGGTCTGATGCGCCTGGCCGCCATCGTCGGCCTGACCGCCGGCGCCGGGGTTGCGCTGGTGTTCTTCGTCAGCGCGATGAACGGCGACGGGGAGGCGCTGCTGTATTCCGGCCTGCAGCCGTCGGACGCCGCCGCGGTGACGCGCAGCCTCGATCAGGCGGGCATTGACTACAGCCTGCGCGAGGGCGGCAGCGCGGTCTATGTCGACGGCGCGCGGGTCGACGAGGCGCGCATGCGTGTGGCCGCCGACGGGCCGCTTTCGTTCGGCTCGGTCGGCTATGAGATCTTCGACGAGACCGACGCGCTCGGCACGACCGAGTTCGTCCAGAACATCAATGCGCGGCGGGCGCTGGAAGGCGAACTCGCGCGATCGCTGCAGACGCTCGACTCCGTGGCCTCGGCGCGCGTTCAGCTGGTGCTGCCCCAGCGCCGCCTGTTCTCCCGCGAGACGGAGACGGCGTCCGCTTCGGTGATCCTGGAGACGCGCGGCCCGCTCTCCCCGCAGCAGGTCTCCACCGTGCGCAATCTCGTGGCCACCGCAGTCGCCGGTCTTGAGCCCGGCAACATCACGATCGCGGACGGCTCCGGCGCCCTGCTCGCCAGCCCGATGGACGGCGACGCGGCGGGCGCGGCGGCGCTGGACGGACGGCGGGCGAGCTTCGAAACCGATCTCCAGCGCAAGATCCGCGAGGTCGTCGAGGGCGTGGTGGGACCCGGCGCCGCGCGCGTCGTGGTCAACGCCGATCTCGAACGCGAGACGGTCTCCCAGACCCGCACGAGCTACGATCCGGAAGGCCAGGTGCTGCGGTCGCGCACCACGCGGGAAAGCACCACCAACGAGAACGACACCGAGCCCGCAGGCCTGGTCTCGGCCTCGGAGAACCTGCCGGAGGAAGGCCAGCCGGGAGACGAGCCGGAAATCACGTCGAGCCGCGCGACCGAGGACAGCGAGCGCACCGAGAACTGGGAGATCACCACGACCAACGAGACGCGCATCCGCGAGGCCGGCGATCTGCGCCGCCTTTCGGTCGCCGTCGTGGTCGATCACGCGGCTCAGCCCCAGCTTGGCGAGGACGGCCAGCCAGTGCTCGACGAGAACGGCCAGCCGGTGATGACCTACGCGCCGCGCCCGCAGGAGGAGATCGAGCAGATCCGCCAGCTGGTCGAGGCTGCCATGGGCTACGTCTATGAAGAGCCGCTCAGCCCCAACGACGTCGTCCGCCAGGATCAGCTCACGGTCTCGCAGATGCGCTTCCAGCGCCTGCCGACGCTTCTGGGCACGCCGGCCCCGACGGGGTTCGACATCAGCCGCATCGACTTCATGCGCATCGCGGAGATGGTCATTCTCTTCCTGACCGTGGCGATGATCATCTTCCTGGTGGCGCGCCCGCTGGTGAAGGGCGTGGTCGGCGGCGGCGCGGGCGCTCCGGCGTTCGCCGGCGCCGGAGCCGGGGCGGGCGCCGCGATGCTGCCGGCCGGCCTGCCGGACGATGACGGCGGGTCTCCGGAGATGCTCACCGCGGACGGCGCGCCCGAGCGGGTGGACATCGCGCGCATCGACGGCGCGGTGAAGAAATCCTCGATCAAGAAAGTCTCCGAGATCGTCCAGGACCATCCCGACGAGACGATGTCGATCCTGCGCAACTGGATGCACGAGGCCTAAGCGATGGCGACCAAGCGCACCATCGACGATCCCTCCAAGCTCGACGGCGCCGAGAAGGCCGCCGTGATCCTGCTTGCGCTCGGCGAGGAGCAGGCCCGGCTCTGGGAGCTGATGGACGACGAGGAGATCCGCATCGTCTCCCAGGCCATGGTGGGGCTCGGCAACGTCACCGCCTCGGCCGTGGAGAAGCTGATCGTCGAGTTCGTCGGCAACATGTCCTCCACCGGCTCGATCATGGGCTCGGTCGACCAGGCCCAGCGCCTGCTCTCCTCCTTCCTGCCGGAAGAGAAGGTCGACCAGATCATGGAGGAGCTGCGCGGCCCGGCCGGCCGGACCATGTGGGACAAGCTCGGCAACGTGAACGAGGTGGTGCTCGCCAACTACCTCAAGAACGAATACCCGCAGACCGTCGCGGTGGTGCTCTCCAAGGTGAAGACCGAGCACGCCGCCAACGTGCTCGCCGCCCTGCCGGAGGACTTCGCCCTCGAGGTGGTCATGCGGATGCTGCGCATGGAGCCGGTCCAGCGCGAGATCGTCGACAAGATCGAGGAGACGCTGCGCACCGAGTTCATGTCGAACCTTGCGCGCACCTCCAAGCAGGACAGCCACGAGATGATGGCTGACATCTTCAACCATTTCGACCGGCAGACCGAAAACCGCTTCCTCGCCTCTCTGGAGGAGCGCAACCGCGACGCGGCGGAGAAGATCCGCTCGCTCATGTTCGTCTTCGAGGATCTCGCCAAGCTCGACCCGTCAGGCGTCCAGACGCTGCTGCGGGCGGTCAACAAGGATCAGCTCGGCCTTGCGCTCAAGGGCGCCTCCGACAGCCTGCGCGACCTGTTCTTCTCCAACATGTCCGAACGCGCCGCGAAGATCCTGCGCGAGGACATGGCGAGCATGGGGCCGGTGCGCCTGAAGGACGTCGACGGCGCCCAGCAGGCGATGGTCAACCTCGCCAAGGATCTCGCCGCCAAGGGCGAGATCCTGATCGCCGAAGGCGGCGGCGGCGACGAGCTGATCTATTGAGGAGGCGCTGATGTCCGACGGCCCCAAACAACCGCGCCCCTTCGGTTTCGACCGGGAGTTCGCGCCCGACGGCCAGGTGCTGCGCGACGGCGACCGGGTGAAGCGGGTCTTCACCGAGGCCGAGCTGAACGCGCGCGTGGAGGCGGCCGTGACCGAGGCGCTCAACGCCGAGGCCGCGCGCGCCGGCGAAGCGCAGGCGCTGGCGCTGCGCGACATCGCCGGGCGCATGCAGGCCATTCTCGGCCGGCTGGACGCGGAGACGGAAGCGATGCGCGCCGACGCCGCGAGGCTCGCCCTGACCGCTGCGCGCCGCATCGCCGGAGCGGCGCTGGAGCAATACGGCGAGGAGACGATCGCGCGCTGCGCCGCAGACGCCCTGTCGGACCTGCGCGGCGAGCCGCGGCTGACCGCGCGCGTGCATCCCGATCTGGCTGACGCGGTCAGCGAACGGATCTACGCCGAGGCCGACCGGCTGGGCTTCGAGGGCGCCGTCGTCGTCCGCGCGGATGCCGAGATCGCCTCGGGCGACTGCGTGCTCGACTGGCGCAGCGGGGCCGTGGAGCGCACCGCCGCCGACATCGAGCGGCGCATCTCGGAAATCATCGAGCACTGGCTCGCCGCCCCGCGCGGCGAAGACCCCGCAAGCGGCGTGAAGGAGGCCGTCCATGGCTGACGAAAACACCCCCGGCGGAAACGATCTGGACCTGCCGGATCTGGGACGCGGCGCGCCCGCAACAGGGTCCGACGACGCGCCCGCGCCGCCCGCCCGGCAGGAGGAGCCCGGCCAGAGCCTGATCGACGAGGCCGTGCGCACGGCCGTCGACCTCGCCCCGGTCTTCGACGTGCCGGTGAACATCTCCGCCGTTCTCGGCAAGGCTCATGTGGACGTGAACTCGCTGCTCCAGCTGCAGGCGGGCTCCGTGCTCGAGCTCGACCGCAAGGTCGGCGAAGCCATCGACATCTACGTGAACAACCGCCTCGTCGCGCGCGGCGAGGTCGTGGTCGTGGAGGAGCGCCTGGGCGTGACCATGACCGAAATCATCAAGGACGGCGACAGCGCTTAAGCGCCGCCCCGGGACAGGGAGAAGACACCATGCGGGTCTTGATCGTAGGCAATCTCGGCGGGCAGCTGTCGACGGCGACGAAGATCGCCATGGACCGCGGCGCCAAGGTCGCCCATGTCGACGGGATCGACCAGGCGACCGCCTATCTGCGCGCGGGCCGCGGCGCGGACCTGCTCATGGTCGACATGAACCTCGACATCCGCTCGCTCATCGCCGCCAACGAGGCTGAACGCATCACCGTGCCGGTCGTCGCCTGCGGGGTGGATGCGCGGCCCGATCTCGCCGCGGGCGCGATCAAGGCGGGAGCGAAGGAGTTCATCCCGCTGCCGCCCGACGCCGAGCTGATCGCTGCGGTGCTCGCCGCGGTCGCCGACGACGACCGGCCGATGATCGCGCGCGATCCCTCGATGACGCAGGTCGTCGCCTTCGCCGAACGCATCGCCCCGTCGGACGCCTCGGTGCTCATCACCGGCGAAAGCGGCGTGGGCAAGGAGGTCATGGCGCGCTTCGTCCACGCCAAGTCGAAACGCTCCGCTGCGCCCTTCGTCTCGGTCAACTGCGCGGCGATCCCGGAAAACCTGCTGGAAAGCGAGCTGTTCGGTCACGAGAAAGGCGCCTTCACCGGCGCGGTCGCGCGCCGCGTGGGCAAGTTCGAGGAGGCCGACGGCGGCACGCTCCTGCTCGACGAAATCTCGGAGATGGATACCCGCCTCCAGGCCAAGCTCTTGCGCGCCCTGCAGGAGCGCGAGATCGACCGGGTGGGCGGCTCGAAGCCGGTCAAGGTCGACATCCGGGTGCTTGCGACCTCGAACCGCGACCTGCGCAAGGCGGTGCGCGAGGGCGCGTTCCGGGAGGACCTGCTTTTCCGCCTCAACGTCGTCAACCTGGCCATCCCGCCGCTCCGGCAGCGCCCGGAGGACGCACTGGCGCTCGCGGATCACTTCGCGCGCAAATACGCCGAGGCGAACGGCCTGCCGCACCGGCCGCTGTCGGAGCCCGCCAAGCTCCAGATCCGTTCGCGGGAATGGCCGGGCAATGTGCGCGAGCTGGAGAACGCCATGCACCGCGCCGTCCTGCTCGCCCAGGGTCCGGAGATCGGCCCGGAGGCGATCCGCATGCCTGACGGTTCGACCTTCGCAGCGGCGGGCGGCTCGGCGGTCGCGCGCGACGCGGCGATGGCTGCGGAGGCCGCGCGCTCGGGCATGGTTGGAAAAACCGTCGCGGAAGTCGAACAGGACCTGATCCTGGAGACGCTCGACCACTGTCTCGGCAACCGCACGCATGCCGCGAACATTCTCGGCATCTCGATCCGCACGCTGCGCAACAAGCTCAAGCAGTACACCGAAGAAGGCGTCCCCGTGCCCGGTCCGGGCGAAACCCGGGCGGCGGGCTAGGACGCGCTAGATGGCCGACGCACCCGCCAGCGGCGCCCAGAACGGCGGCTTCAGCCTGAAGAGGCTGGGCGCGAAACTGCTGCGTGGCGATCTCGCCATGGCCGCAGGCGTGCTGGCGATCCTGACCATGCTGATCCTGCCCATGCCGAAGGGGCTGCTCGACATCGCGCTGGCGCTGTCGATCTGCTTTTCTGTGCTGGTGCTCATGACCGCGCTCTTCATCAAGAGCCCGCTGGAGTTCACCTCGTTCCCCGCCGTCCTTCTGATCGCGACCATGCTCAGGCTCGGCCTCAACGTCGCCTCGACCCGGCTCATCCTCTCGGAAGGCGCGACGGGACCGGACGCTGCAGGCGACGTGATCGCCGCCTTCGGCGCGTTCGTGATGCAGGGCAATTTCGTCATCG
>CAZLOV010000049.1:0-14700 GCA_964561235.1 uncultured Caulobacterales bacterium | reverse complement strand
GGCATCGTTCCGGGCGGCGGCGTCGCCCTGCTGCGCGCCTCGCTCGCGCTCGACGGCTTCACCGGCGACAACGAGGACCAGAACCAGGGCATCGCGATCATCGAGCGCGCCCTGCAGTCGCCGATCCGCCAGATCGCGGAGAACGCCGGCGTCGAAGGGTCGATCGTGGTCGGCAAGGTCAAGGAAAACGCCTCCAAGACCTTCGGCTACAACGCCTATACCGAAGAGTATGGCGACATGATCGAGTTCGGCGTCATCGACCCGGCCAAGGTCGTGCGTCACGCCCTGCAGGACGCGGCCTCGATCGCCGGCCTGCTGATCACCACCGAAGCGGCCGTCGCCGAGCTTCCCAAGAAGGAAGCCCCCGCGATGCCGGGCGGCGGCGGCATGGGCGGCATGGACTTCTAATAGGGTCCATTCCATCGCGACGTCAGGAAGGGCGGCTCGCAAGAGCCGCCCTTCTCTTTTGCGTGAGTGACGCGAAAGCCTCTCGCCCCGGCCACGACGAGTGGTTAATAAAGGCGGCCGGACGGGTGGGGACGATGATGTTGAAACCATTTATTCTTGCGGCGGCGGCGGCCGCGGCCGGAGCGACGCCGGCGTTCGCCGGCGGCCCGCTGAGCGAGGTGCGGCTCGGGGTCGCTGCGCACGACCTGACCGAGCCCGCAGAAGACGGCCCGCAGATCGTCGCCGAAGCGCTGTTCGACAGCCCGGGTTTCCTCCAGCCGCTGGGCGCGCCGCGACCCTATGTGGCCGGATCCTTCAACACGCAGAGCTTCACCAATCTCGGCTCCGCGGGGCTTGCCTGGAACATTCGCCCGGTCGAACGCTTGCGGCTTGAGGCCTCATTCGGCGTGACCTATCACGACGGGGTGACCGACATCCCCGAGGGGTCCGCGCCTGACGACCCCGACCGCATCCGGATCGCGGAGACGCGCGCCCTTTTGGGCTCGCACTGGCTGTTCCGGAGTCAGTTCGCCGCGGATTTCGCCTTGAGCGACCGGCTCCATGCCGGCGTGTTTTACGAGCACTACAGCCATGGCCAGATTCTGGGGAGCGGCCGCAATCAGGGGCTCGACGAGGTCGGTGTCCGGCTGACCTACGCCTTCCGCTGAGGCGCGGCGTTTGCGCCGGTTTTCTTTCGCGGCGAAGACGCTAGGGTAACGGCGAACTCGCAGACGCCGTCAGGGACAGCCCATGACCCCCGCCTTCCGTTTCCAGGACAAGACCTACGCCGCCCTCATCCTTGCGGTGATCGCCATCGCGCTCGCGCTGCAGCTCGGGCCCCGGCCCTGGAACATCGCGCCTGTCGGCGCGCTCTGCCTGTTTGCAGGCGCCTATCTGCCGCGCGCCTATGCGATCGCTGCGCCCCTGGCGATCCTGTTCCTGTCCACGGTTCTGACGACGGGTCTGTATGATCCGCTCCTGATGGTCGCCGTCTATGGCGGGTTTGCAATTTCCGCGCTGATCGGCCGCGCGCTGCTTTTCGAACGCAAGACGGCGCTGCGCGTCGCCGGCGGCGTCGGCGCGGGCGCGCTGAGCTTCTTCCTGATCACCAATGCGGCGTCTTGGATGCTCGATCCGATGTATCCGAAGTCCGCAGGCGGCCTGATGGCGGCCTATGTGAACGGCCTGCCCTTCCTGGGCCGCTCGCTGATCGGGGACGCGATGTACGCCGCCGCCTTCTTCGGCCTTGTGGAAGGCTATGCGCGCCTGCGCGGCCTTCCGGCGGCGGAAACGCGCAAGCAGGCCTGACCCTTCCGGCGACGCGGGCCTGTCGGCGAATTAATCTTCGCGACGTCTCGATGTAAGGCGGCCTGCGTCATGCCTCTCTGCAGCATCACCCAGGGAGGACGCCACATGACCCGCTCGCTCATTCTCAGCACCGCCGCCGTCGCGCTCTTTGCAGCAAGCGCCGCTGCGCAGCCCGCCGCCCCGGAACCGCCCAAGGCCCCCGGCGGGTTGATCGTGAACGGAGAGCGGGTCGACATTCACGAGGGCGAAGCCATCGAGATCATCGTGCGGCGTGCGATGGAGCAGGCCGCCTCCGCGCTTGCGGACGCCGAGATCGAGCTGGACCTGGAGATCGACGGCGAAACCTTCCAAGGCTCCGACATGGCGACATTCGAACTCGCGATGGAGGCGCTCCATGAAGCGATGGGCGAGCTTCGCGCCGACATGCCTGAAATCCAGGCCGAGCTGGAGCGCGCACGAGAGGAACTGAGCGAGGCGCTCGCCGAAGCTGAAGGCCAAGCGCGCCGCCATGTTGAGATCCGCGTTCACCGCGAAGCCGCCGCGGAAGCGGCGCGCGAAGCCCGCGAGACGGCGCATGAAACCCGCCGCGCCGAGCGCGAATTGCGTGTCCTCGCACGCGAGGCGCAGCGCACTGGCCTCGCCGCCGGGCTCGCCGGGATGGAGGCCGGGCTTTTGGGAATCGAGGACGCGCTGCGGTCGGGCATGGTTGATGATCGCGGCGGCGAACGCGCCATGACCGAGGAAGAGCGCGACAACCTGCTTGAGGCGCGGGCTGCGCTGGAGGCGCAGATCGCCGAGTTCCGCGAGGAGCACGCCGACCTGCTCGGCGAATCAGCCGAGCGCCGCGAGATCCGCATCCGCACGCGCGCTCCGGAAGCCGGGACGGACCGCATCCGCATCGTCCAGGAAGACGGCCGCACGCGCTATTTCCGAAACGGCGAAGAGCTGACCGGCGACGACCTCACCGCCTTCCTCAACAGCCGCGAAGCCGGCCGCCTGGCGGGCGCGGCCGAGGGGAACGAGTAAAAAAAAGCCCGGCGCGAAAGCGCCGGGCGAATTGTCGGTTGGTCGATCAAACGGCGCTCCTCCCCAGAAACGCCGCTCGGAGACAAGACGGTCAGGCCCTGTCGTGAATTCACGTTGGACCGAAGCATTTCTGTCGTCAAGGCCCTCAACAGGCTCGACTTCCAGCCTCGGCCCTCATGCTGTGATCATCCGGCCACAGATGACCGGGCCTTTAGCGCCTGAGCCGCGCCGGCGCGCGCAAGCGAGAATTGCTGAGGCTGGTCGCGCCACGCATCGCGATCCTCGATCGAGGCGGCAAGCCGGGCGCCGAGCTTGAGGTCCTTGACCGAAATCTCCCCGGCGGCGCGTTCGTCCTCGCCGATCAGCACGGCATAGTCCGCGCCGCGCCGGTCGGCGTATTTGAGCTGCTTGCCCATATTGCCGCCGCCCTGAAAGACCTCTGCGCGGAAGCCCGCGGCGCGGAACTCCGCCGCCAGGACAAAATATTCCGGCATTTCCGAACGATCGAGCGCGCAGACGATCACCAGCGGCGCCGACTCCGACGACGCCAGCCGCCCAAGCGCCGACAGCGCTGCGGCGAACCGGCTGACGCCGAAGGAAAAGCCCGTCGCGGGCACGGCCTGGCCGGTGAAGCGCGCAACAAGGTCGTCATAGCGCCCGCCGCCGCCAACTGAGCCGAAGCGGATCGGCTGGCCGTCCTCGTAATGCGCTTCGGCCAGCAATTCGGCCTCGAAAACCGGGCCCGTGTAATAGCCGAGCCCCCGCACGATGGACGGATCGAAGACAGCGGCCTCGGGCCCGACCCCGATGGCGGAAAGAAGCGCATCGATTTCTTCAAGCGCGGCGAGCCCGGCGGCGCCGGGACCGTCGCCGACGACCGGCTTCAGCCGGGCCAGTACGTCGGCGCGCGATCCGCCCCCGGCTTCAAGAAAGTCCAGCACGCGCGCGATCCCTTCCGGATCAAGCCCGGCGCCCTGCGTGAAGTCGCCACTTTCGTCCTTGCGGCCGGCGCCAAGCAGCTGTTCGACGCCTTCGCGGCCCAGCCGGTCAAGCTTGTCGATCGCGCGCAGCACGCGCAGGCGCCGTTCCGGCGCAGCCTGCCCCAGGCTTTCCAGCACCCCGTCGAGCAGGCGCCGGTCGTTCACACGCACCGCGAACTCGCCATCGGCAAGGCCCGCTGCGCGCATCACCTCGGCGGCCAGCGCGATCATTTCGGCGTCCGCCGACGCGCCGGGGGCGCCGACGCTGTCGGCGTCGCACTGGACGAACTGCCGGAAACGGCCCGGTCCGGGCTTCTCGTTGCGGAACACCTCGCCGAACTGGTAGCGGCGATACGGCTTGGCCAGATCCTGGAAATGCTCCGCGGCGAATCGCGCAAGCGGCGCGGTCAGGTCATAGCGCAGCGCCATCCACTGCTCGTCGTCGTCGAGCATGGCGAAGACGCCCTCATTCGGGCGCTCCGCGTCAGGCAGGAACTTGCCCAGCGCATCGGCGTATTCAAACGCCGGCGTCTCCAGGGGCTCGAAACCCCAGCGCTCATAGACCGCAGCGGCGGCCGCAACGAGCGCGCGCTCGGCGCGCAGCGTGTCGCCGCGCCGGTCCTCGAAGCCGCGGGGGCGGCGCGCTTTGGGCTTGAAGGCTTTGGCCATGGTTCAGATCGCTGCATCATGAGGCGGAGGCTGGGGACTAGCCGGACAGCGCGCCGCGTTCAAGCCGCCGGCGCCGGGCCCGGACAGCGGGCCGGAGGCCGGATATGAAAGAACCCCGGGCGCGGCTGCGCTCGGGGTTGTTGTTTTCCACCCGCAGGCGTGATCAGCCGGCGTACTTCACCGAGCAGCCATAGGCGCGGGTTTCGGCGGGATCGGGCGTGCGGCCTTCATCGAGCGCCTCAAGCGCAAGGCTGAGATAATTCACAGCGCCTTCAAGCGTTGCCGGATTGGCGCTGGGCTGGTCGTCGATGGCGCCGGCGTACTGCAGCACGCCTTCGGGGTCGACGACATACATGTGCGGGGTCGTGCGGGCGTCGTAGGCGCGGCCGATCACCCCATCCTCATCGATGAGGACATGGGCGGGCGTTGCACCGCGTTCCTCGTTAAGCTGCAGCGCGCGCTCGGGCGACACATGGCCCTGCTCGCCCGGCGCCGAGGAGATGACCTGAAGCCAGACGATGTCGTCACCGGCGGCGCCGGCCTGGAGCGCCTGCATGTTCTGCCCGTCATAATGCTTCCGGACATAGGGGCAGTCGTGATTGGTCCATTCCAGCACCACCGTGCGGCCGGCGAAATCCGACAGCGACACGCTTTCCCCGGCCGCTGACACGCCGGTGAAGGCCGGAGCGGCTTCGCCAGGGGTCTGGGCGCCCGCATCGGGCGCGAACATGGCGCCGAGCGTGAGCGCAAGCGCCGCGGCCAGGCCGCTTGTGAGGGACAGAGTACGACGGTTCATCATCAAAAACTCCCCTTCAAAAGTCCGGTTAACGGTTATACGGCGTCTTCAACGGAACGGATCACGATGGCTTCGGTGAGAAGCGGCGGCAGGATGGCGGGCTCCCCGCCGCCGGCGGGAAACATAAGGTAGAGCGGCACGCCGGCCGATCCGCGGCGGTTGAGCTCGGCGGCGATTTCAGCGTCGCGATTGGTGAAGTCCGCCCGCAGCAGCGCGACGTCATGCTCTGTGAACGCGGCCCTGACCCCCTCGGACGACAAGGCGCCGAGCTTGTTCACCTGACAGGTCACACACCAGGCCGCGGTGAAATCCACAAAGACCGCCCGGCCCTCCGCCTGGAGCTGCTCGACGCGCGCAACCGACCAGTCCTCCCACTCGCCGCCGGCGCCGGACGCCTCGACCGGTTCAAGCCGGGAGACCATGAGAACCGCAGCGAGGCTCGCCGCAACGCCCGCTGCAGCGGTTGCGCGTCCGCCCAGCCCGCCCATGCGGAACGCCCAGACGCCAAAGGCGAGCGCGAGCAGGGCGAGCAGCGCGAAAAGCACGCCCTGCGCGCCGGTCTGCACCGAAAGCACCCACACCAGCCAGATGGCGGTGGCGAACATGGGAAAGGCGAGGAACTGCTTGAAGCGCTCCATCCACGGCCCGGGCTTGGGCAGCACGCTCAGCAGGCCCGGCTGGAAGGCGACCAGCACGAACGGCGCAGCCAGTCCCACGCCGAGGAAGCCGAATATCGTCAGGGACGCCAGCGGCGGCTGGGTGAAGGCGAAGGCCAGCGCCCCGGTCATGAACGGCGCAAGGCAGGGCGCGGCGACGAACACCGCAAGCACGCCGGTCAGAAATGCGCCGGAGCGGGTGCCGCCCTGGACGTTTCCGCCAACGCCTTGGAGGGAGGTTCCGATCTCGAACGCGCCGAGGAAGTTGAGCCCGATGAGAAACATCAAGCCGGCAAGAAGGATGATGATCAGGGGAGATTGCAGCTGGAAGCCCCAAAGGTCCGGGAGACCAAGCACGCGCAGGGCGAGCAGTCCGCCGCCGAGCGCAAGGAAGGTCGCAATCGTCCCGGCGCCGTAAAGCAGTCCGTGCAGACGCGCCTCGCTCCGGTCGGCGCCGCGCTTCTGGACAAGCGTCAGCGCCTTCATCGAAAGAATGGGGAAGACGCACGGCATCAGGTTGAGCAGAAGCCCGCCGGCAAGCGCCAGAAGCGCCGCCTGCAGGAAGCCGATGGAGGCGGGCGCCGGCGCAGGATCCGGCGAACCTGGCGCCCCCGCGCCGCCCGCAGCCGATGGCGCGGCGATCGCTGCGAGATCATTCACCCGGACGCCGGGCGCCGCCTCGAGGGCGGCCGAGCGCGCGCGCCAGGCGCCGTTCTCAAACCGTTCGAAGGTGATGACCCCGCCATGGGCGTTGGTCACCCCGTCGCGTACATCGAAACCGGCGCGCGTCTCCAGGCGCATCGCTCCGTCGGCGAGCGCGACGTCCTGTGCGGCCGCATGGTCGATCACCCCGGCCTCGTAGGGAAAGAACGCCAGATTGCGCACAGCTTCCGCACCGCCTTCGAAAAGCGGGCCCGAAGCCGTCAGAACCGCACGGCCGTTCTCAACAAGAAGCCCCGCGTCGAGACCGTCGACGGCGGGCGGCACACGCCGCCGCGCATCGGCGATCAGCGCCGCGCCGTCCGGGGCCGGACGGCTCTCCCCGACGTCCAGCGTAAGCGACAGCGCCGCGTCTTCTGGAATGCAGATGTCCTCGCAGACCAGCCAGCTGGCGTAGGCCTCGATCGTCACAGGCCCCGAAGCGCCGTCCGGCGCCGATACGGTCAACGGCAGGGTGACGCGGTCGGAGTAACCGTAGTTCGTCAGCGGACCCAGCGGGTAGGCCGTCGGCGCAGGCCATTCCAGCGCCGTCGCCGTCCAGCCTTCCGGCAGGGTCAGCTCAAGTCGCGTCGCTTCGCCGCTGTCGCCGGGATTGCGCCAGTAGGTGTGCCATCCGGGCGTGATCTCCTGACGCAGCGCAAGCGAGAATGTCTCTCCCGGCGCAACCGAAACCCGGTCGCTCACCAGGCTTGCCTCCACCATCGGGTCCGCGGAGACGAAGGCGGGCTGCGTCTGCGCGGACGCAGGCGCTGCGAAAAGCAACGCGATCAGGGCGGCGATCGTCGCGGACCAAAGGCGCAAGTACGTTTCTCCGGTTCAGCGGCTCGGTTCTGAAAGACGGGTTTGTTGCGTATCGCTCGCAATATGCGCACCCGCGCCGTTTCGAAAAGCCCCCTGACGCCGTTGTGACCGGCTTGCGCCAAAACAAAACCGGGCGGGGAAGCCCCGCCCGGTCCTGGAAGCCGGCCTTGCGGTCGCAATCAGGCTTCCGGCGGGGACGCGATCGGCGCGGCGCCGTTGGCGGCCGCCGCCGATGTGGCGCGGCGCGCCGCGCGGCTGATCAGGGTCTCCCAGTTCGGCAGGGAGAGCATGTGGGCATAGATCGCGCCGAGATAGGTGTTGTCGCGAAGTTCGGCGAGCTTCTCGGCCGGCAGGCCGCGCAGCTTCTCGCCTGAGATGGCCCAGTAGCTGGCGATCACCTGCGGCTCGCCCTGGGGCTGGCCCTGCGCGTCACGCGGCTGGAACGTCGCCTGCTGCTGATCGAACAGGTCGAGCGCCTTGACAGCCTCGACGAAAGTGTTGGTCGCCGTCACGTCGCTTTCGAAGCGGCGCACGAAGTCGATCGCGCGCTGGGTGTAATCCGTCGGCTCGCCGGCCTCGTTGAAGAAGGGCTCGTTGGGCTGATCGGAGATAAGCTCCGAGCCTGCGTCGATGCAGACCGTGAAGCGGTCGGTCGAATCCGGATGCACGGCGGAGACGAACGGATAGCGGCGCACATAGGCGGGCAGGTAGGTCCACGGCTCGAAGCGGCCGTCCTCGTCGACGAAGAGGTTTTCGCCCGCGCGCAGCCCCATGCAGGCGACCGGCGTGCGGTTCTCGCCGATGAAGATGACCGGGAAGCGGCCCGAACACGACCCGAACTCGCCCAGCGTGACGGGCACGAAGTGCGTGCCGGCGAGGAAATCGAACGGGCGGTCGGAGAAGCGCAGCCCCTTGCCCTTGTGCTGGCCGGCGTTGAGCGGCTCAGGCTTCTTGTAGAGCGGCAGCTGACCGCTGACGGACGGTTGGTTGGCGGCGGCGTCGGCCATGATCGGACCCCCTGTTGAAACTTTGCGGACGTGGTAGCCGACAGGGTGCGGCGAGGCAACAAAGCCCGGCGCCGCCGCGCCTTCCGGCGGCTGTTAAGCGGTTTAACGCGCCGGAATCGGAAAACCCGGCGCGTCCGCGCCGGGTTTACACAGCCTCGATAACAGGGCGTCTGGGTTCAGAGGCGGAAGCCGAAGCCGACCCCGACCACCCACGGGTTGATGTCGACATCCGCGCTCACCGTTCCGAGCGCGCCCGCGTCGATGGTCACATCCGGATTGATCCAGATGCGCTTCACGTCGGCGTTCCAGAACCAGCGTTCGTTGATGGCGTAATCCACGCCGGCCTGCAGGGCGAAACCGAAGCTCTCGTCATAGTCGATATCGGACAGGATCGTGCCGTCCGGCAGGTCCTGGTTGAGGAAGGCGGTGAAATTGACGCCCGCCCCGACATAGGGCCGCCAGGTCGCGTTCGGCTGGAAATGGTACTGCAGCAGAAGCGTCGGCGGCAGCACGCGCACCGTGCCGAGGTCGATGTCGCCGAGATCGGTGTCGACCGCCGCCACATCATGCGGGGAGATCGCCGCGATCAGCTCCGCGGCGATGTTGTCGGTGATGAAGTAGGTGATGTCGAACTCCGGCACCACCGTGTTGGAAATGTCGACATCCCCGTTGATCGGGGTGATTTCGGCGCTTTCGTCCGGAATGACGCCGATGGCGCGGAAGCGGAACTGCCAGTCTCCGGCCTGGGCGAAGGCGGAACCGCCCATCGCAGCGAGGAGGGCGGCGGCGGCGGCGGTCTTGAGCAGTGAAGTCATGGGTCGATCCCCTTTCCCACAAAATGTGTGAGGGCTTTAAACGATGCTTCCGCGGCGCGCGGGAGTGCGCGGACTGCCGCGCGGCGCCGCGCCGCGCGGCAGTCCGCCGCATGCTTTGGTCTGAGCGATTAAAGAATTCGGAACGCGGCGTTCGCGGCGGGCGGCGCATGGCGCTCGGACGGCTTTCAAGGCTCGCCTGTGCGCAAGGCTCGCGCTAAAGCTTCCGCCATGACAGCGCAGACACATGATACGGCGCGCAATCTTGCGCTGGCGGAACGCATCTGTCAGCGAAAGGGGCTGAGCCTGACGGACACGCGCAAGCGCGTGCTCGAGCTGCTCCTGGAATCCGACGGTCCCTGCAAGGCCTATGATCTGCTCGGCGCGCTGCGCCCGGACGGCGCAGCCGCCCGTCCGCCGACGGTCTATCGCGCGCTGGATTTCCTCGTCGCCGCCGGCCTCGCCCACAAGGTCGAGGCCCTCAACGCCTACACCGCCTGCGTGCACGGCGAGCTGTCCGGCGCCGCCGAACTGTTCATTTGCGAGAACTGCGGCCGCGTGGACGAACGTCACGATCCGGCCGCCTCCATGCAGGGGCCGGACGGGTTCGACATACGCCGCAGCGTGATCGAGCATTATGGTCTGTGCGCGGACTGCCTGGCCAAGGCGGCGCCTGCCGATCCGGCGGAATCCCTTTAACCTGCCCTCATCGAGCGGCGGGGGAACACTCATGCATGAGCTTTGGCGCGGAAACGCGAACGCCTGGGAGTGCGACGAACTCGGCCATCTCAACGTGCGCGCCTATGCCGCCCGCGCCATGGAGGCGGCCGCGGATCTCGCGGAGAGGCTGGGCATGCACGAAGCCGGTTCGCCGCGCGCGACCGCCATTCTGAGCCCGCGCCGGATGCATGTCCGCTTCAGCGCAGAGGTCCGGCCGGGCGCGCCGCTGGTCATCGACGGCGCCGTCACGGGCCGCGGCGAGCACTGGATCGAGGCCGCCCTCGTGATGCGCAACGCAGCGACGGGAAATGTGTCCGCCGGCTTTCGCCTCATCCTCGATCATATGAGCCCGCGTTCCCGGCGCGTCTTTCCGTTTCCGCGCCGCTTCGATTCCGCCTTCGAGGCGCTCTCCGCCGAAGCCCCGCCGGAAACGGCGCCGCGGGGATTGCCCTGGGAGCCGCCGGGCGTCACGCCGACGCCCGCCCAAGCCGTGTCCATGGGATTTGAGACGACCGGGCGCGGACGGATCCGCGCGGGCGATGTCGATGTGTTCGGCCGCATGCGCCCGGAGCTGCTCCTCGGCAAGGTCTCCGACAGCGCGGTGCATTTCAGCCGCGGCTTCCCCGAGTTGTGGGCGGCGCACGCAGCCGGCGACGCCTCAAGCGTGGGGGTCGCCCTGCTGGAGTGCCGTATCGACGCCTACGCGTATCCGCGCGAAGGCGACGGGTATGTCATGCGCTCCGGATTGATGGAGGCCGGCGCGAAAGTGCGCCGCCTGATCCACTGGCTTCACGACCCCGCCACAGGCGCTCCGCTCTGGTCCGTTGAAGGCGTTGCATGCGGCATGGATCTGCAAAGGCGCGCGCTTTTGCCGGCAAGCGATGCGACGCTGGCCGCGCTTGAATCCGCCGTCATTCCCGGTCTTGACGGCAGAGCCTAGCCGCCGCCCTGCGCCTCAGCGGCCCGTTGAGCCGCGCGCCGCGCGCGAAGGGCGTTGCCGTCGGTCAGCGCCGATCCCGCCGCCTGTTCGTAGAGCGCCTGGGCCGCCTGAAGATCCCCCTGACGCTCGCGGATGCGGCCCAGTTCAAGGGCGGCGTCGAACTGGTCGGGCTGGAAGGCGAGAACGCGCTCAAGCACCAGGGCGGCCGCACCCGTCTCGCCGGCCTCGGAAAAGCACCGCGCCTGCGCCAAAAGCGCTTCAAGGTTCCAGGGATCGCTGTCGACGACGGCGCTTTCCGACGGACACAGCCGCTCCGGCCCGGCCTGCGGCCCGGCGCCTGAGACCGCGTCTTGCGGGCCCTGCGCGATCGGCGCCGGCGCGCCGGCGCGCCGCTCGGCGGGGGCCGCGGCGACGGGCTCTGAAACCGTCGGACCCGACCCATCGGCCTGGACGTCCGGGACTGGCTCCGCGATCGGCGCCCGGGCGGGTTCGCGGGAGTTTGAGGTCCGCGGATCGAACCGGACGAGAACGCCGCCCCGCCGCAATTCCGCCGCCGCGTCCGTCCAGCCGCCCGCGAGCCTCACAACGACGCCCGCGCCCTGCGGCTCCAGCGTGATCAACCGCACCAGACCGCCGACCGACGGCTCGATGCGCCGTCGCTCCGGGGCGACGCCGGAAATGCGAAGCGTCAGCGACCCGTCCGCGCTTTCAGTCGCCACCGCGCCCGGCTGCGCATCAAAGGACAGCCAGAGCATGGGCTCCGGGCCGGAAAGGAGCCGGGCGTCAGCCAGCTGCGCATGCGCGCCCGCAGTGAGGCTGAGCAACGCCGCCGCCGCACATGCCGCAAGTCCGCCGGAGCAGGAGAAGGATCGGGACGTCATGTCGGCAGATGTGCGGTGAGTCGCTGGCATGCGCCTATGCAAGCGCGCCTTAACCGGTCGCAGGCGCGCAGGACTCATGGCCCAGCGCGCCAAGCAGCCGGCCTTGCGCATCCTCCACGCGCTCATAGAGACGGCAGGCTTCTCCGGCTTCGGGCATCTCGAAGGGGATGAAGACCGGATCGCGCTCGCCCTCCAGAGCCGGCTCGGACGGCGTCACGAAGCCGGTCTGCGCGCGCGCGCCGTCGGCGTCCGCCGTGCAGTCGAAGCGGGCGCCGTTGGGCGCGCGCAGACGAACCTGCGCAGCATCGTCAACGACCGCAGCGTGCAGCACGACGGCGCCGAAGGCGTCCAGCTCGAAACGGCAGGCTTCAATCGCAGGCAGAAGCGCGCCGATGGACGCGCTCCACAAGGGTGCGGGCCCGATCTCCTGCGCGCACCCGGCATAATCCGCCGCGCCAAGGTTCACCTGAACGAAATGGCCGCCGGTTTCGCCCACCGCCTCGCATGGTCCCGCCGTCATCGCGATCTCGAGACGCGCCCCGTCCGGCGTCTCGCCGCTGAAACGCCGGACGCCGCCCGCAAGCCAGGGGGCGTCGAAGTCCAGCTCGCCCGCCGCCACCTCGACGCCGCGCACGGCGTGCGCATATTCCAGCGCGGCGTCGGCCCCCGGTTGGCCAAACACGATCCGGCCTCTCCAGCCCTCGCCGACGAACAGATAGCCCGGCCGGTCATCGCCGGCGAAAGCGGGGCCGCGCGGCGCTGCGCGGATCGCGGCGGGCTCGGCGGGCGCAAGCGAGGCGCCGGCCGGCGCCGGTTCAGTTGCGCAAGCCGCGAGCACGACCAGCGGCGCGCACGCCGCAGCCAGACGGAAAACAGCGCCGATCGCCGGCATGCCCCCTCCCCGAACAAATCAGGCTTCACCATCTCATGGCGGCCGGATTCGCGCCATCATGGATGACCCGCCGGCGCGGTCGAGCTAGAGTTTCATGATGAGTACGCGTCCCCCTCTTACATTCTACGAGTTCTTCGCCGGCGGCGGCATGGCGCGCATCGGGCTGGGCGATCGCTGGCGCTGCGTGTTCGCCAATGATCTCGACCGGGGGAAAGCCGACGTCTACCGCGCCAATTTCGGGGACGAGCATTTTCATGAAGGCGATGTCGCGGGCGTGCAGGCCGGCGCCCTGCCGGGGCGCGCCGATCTCGCCTGGGCGAGCTTTCCCTGTCAGGACCTCTCGCTGGCGGGCGCGCGAGGCGGGATCCATGCGCAGCGTTCATCGGCGTTTTTCGGCTTCTGGTCGCTCATGGAGCAGCTTGAGGCCGACGCCCGCGCGCCGCGCCTGATCGTTCTGGAAAACGTCTCCGGCCTGCTGACCTCCGGCAAGGGCCGTGACTTTGCAGCGCTGTGCCGCCTTCTGGCGCGCGCAGGCTACCGTTATGGCGCGCTCGAGATCGATGCGGCGCGCTTTGTGCCGCAATCGCGGCCGCGCGTCTTCGTGCTGGCGGTGCGCGAGGATCTTCCGCGTCCGCCGGAACTCGAGGAAGACGCCGGGCCGATTGCCATTCCATCCATTTTTCATTCCCGCGCGGTGCGCGCCGCGCACGAGCGCCTGACGCCTGCGCTGCGTTCGCGCTGGTGCTGGTGGCGGCTGGCCGAGCCGCCGGCGCGCAACATCGCGCTGCGCGACATCGTCGAACACCGCCAGACGTCGGCGCCCTGGCACCGGCCCGCCGAAACGCAGCGCCTGCTGGCGCTGATGACGGAGCGTCACCGCGAGAAGGTCCGCGAGGCCGAGGCCTCCGGCCGCGACGAAGTCGGCGCGGTCTACCGGCGTACCCGCGTTGAAAACGGCGTCAGGGTCCAGCGCGCCGAGGTGCGCTTTGACGGGATCGCCGGTTGCGTGCGCACGCCCGGCGGCGGTTCCTCCAAGCAGTTCCTGCTCTTCGTGAAAAGGACCGACATGCTCTCCAGGCCCATGACGGCGAGGGAAACCGCGCGCCTGATGGGGCTGCCCGACGAGTACGTGCTGCCCGTGCGCGAGAACGCCGCGCTCAAGGTGACCGGAGACGGCGTGGTCGCGCCCGTCGTCGCCTGGCTTTCCGAAAACCTGCTCCTGCCCCAGCTCGAAGCCGCGCACGCGGCCGCGTACCGCAAGGCGGGATGAGCGACGTCTTCACGCCGGAAAAGCGCTCCGCGGTTATGGCGCAGGTGAAAAGCCGCAACACCTCGCCGGAGCTGAAGGTCCGCCGCACCGCGCACGCGCTGGGCTATCGCTTTCGCCTTCACCGAAAGGATCTGCCCGGTTCGCCCGATCTCGTCTTTCCGGGCCGCGGCGCGGTGATCTTCGTTCATGGATGCTTCTGGCACGGCCATGACTGCGCGCGCGGCTCGCGGACGCCTAAGCGCAACGCGGCCTACTGGTCGGCCAAGATCGCGCGGAACAAGGCGCGCGACGCCGCAGCCGCCGAGGCCCTTCTGGCCCGCGGCTGGCGCGTCCTGACGCTGTGGGAATGCGAACTGAAGGACAACGACACGCTGAAGATCCGCCTGCGCGCTTTCCTCGGCGCCTAGATGCCGTCGCGGAACCAGTCCGCCAGGAAATCGACGAACAGGCGCACCCTGTGAGCGAGATACCGGTTGGAGGGAAACACCGCCCACAGATCGCGGTGGTCGGCGTCCCAGTCAGGCAGAAGCGGAACGACCCGGCCGGCCTCAAGCGCTTCGCGCGCCGCCCAGGCCGGCGAGCAGGCCAGCCCGGCCCCCGCGCACGCCGCAGCGATGGACGCGCGCGCGCCATTGAGCGACAGCCGCCCGTCGACCTTGGCCTCGACAGCCTGATCGCCCTTCGTAAAGCGCCAGAGATTCGGCGTCGGCTTGTTGCGGTCGACGATGCAGGCGTGCCGCGACAGCTCCGACGGATGCGCCGGCGCGCCCGCTGC
>CAZLOV010000048.1:0-14778 GCA_964561235.1 uncultured Caulobacterales bacterium | reverse complement strand
GATCGCGCAGACCCTTGCAAGCAGACCGTCAGGCGGGCGCTGAGGCGCCCTTTAATCCCGCGCGCGCGACAGTATGATCACGCCCGGTCTTCGCCGCATTTCGCGCCTAGTTCGAAGCCCGCCTTGATCGCCTCGCCGGAGCCGCCGCCATGCTCGCCGTCCGCCTGTGCACGCGCGCCGCTGTTCTTCTCGCCGTAGCCTTGGTGATCACCCCGCCGGCGCTCGGGCAGGCGGCTGACCCCTATACCGTCACCGGCGTGCCGGTGGATGCAACCGCCGACAACGCCGCGGACGCCCAGCGCATGGCGCTGGAGCAAGGCCAGCGCGCCGCCGCGCAACGCCTGATCGACCGGCTCACCCTGCCGCAGGACCGCGAAGGTCCGCCGCCGCAAAGCGGTTTCGACGAGGCGCGTCCGGCTCCGCAGTCCGAGCAGCTGCGCCAGCGCGCCATCGAACAGTACGGCCTGAGCGAGGCGGAAGCCGCAGCGCTGGTCGTTGCGGAAGCCTCCGACGGCGCCGTGCTGCTTGATGAGCAGGGCGAGCGTCTGGAGATCGCGCCGGTCTGGGACGGCACCGGTCTGCCTCCGGTCAGCGCGGACGAGGCCGCCGCCATGATCGCCGGTCTGGAGATCGGCCGCGAGCAGCGTTCCGCGACGCGCTACATTGCAGAGCTGACGGTGAGTTTCGACCGGCGCGCGGTGGCGGCGTATTTCGACCGTTATGACGTGCCCCATGTCCAGTCCCAGGCGCGGCCCGTGCTGGTCGTGCCGGTCCTTAGCGAAGCGGGGGGCGACAAGGTCTGGGAAGGCGAGTGGTACGAAGCCTGGAAGGCGGGGGGCTTTGCGCACGCGCTCGCGCCGATGATCGCGCTGGGTTCCCGCACCGAGCGTCTTGAGGCGGGACCCATAAACTCCGCGCCGGAAGGCGGGGCGGAAACCGGTCGTGAAGGGACTTCGCTGCTGGATGCGCCGCTGTCGGAAACCGCCGACGCGTGGATCGAGGAAGCCCCGGTCGATCGCGTGATCGAGCAGCCGCTCGGCCGCGACGTCTTGACCGCGTCCGAGGCGCTCGCGCTGGAGACGGCGCCGCTGCGCGAGCTGGCGGAGCTCTACGGGGTGTCGCAGGTCGCCGTCATCGCCGCGGCGCGCACCCGCACCGGCGTGCGCGCCCAGGGCGTGCTCGTTGATCTCGCCGGCGAGGAGCCGCTTTACGAGGATGTCGCTGCGGTGGGTGCGCCCGGCTTCCCGGAAGCCGCGCGGCTGATCGTCGAATCGCGCGAGACGGACTGGAAGGAGCGGGCCGTCGTCCGCGATCGCTCGACCGGCATGCTCCAGGTCACCGTTCTTTTTGGCAGGCTTGAGGAATGGCTGGGTCTTCGCACCGATATCGCGGCGGCGGCGCTGGTCACCAACGCGCGCCTGGACGCCCTCTCGCGCCAGGGCGCCGTCATGACGCTCACCCATCGTGGCGGAATCGACCAGCTGCGCGGCGAACTCGCCGAACGCGGCGTTTTCCTGGAGGAGCGCGAGGCGCTTGGATGGACTGCGCAACGCCGGAGCTGAAACACGTTCGGGCCGGGCCGCGCCCATGACCGGCCGCGCCGCCCAGCTCGCCCTCGACCTCGCCGGTCCGCCGGATTATCGCGCGGAGAGCTACGCCGTCAGCGACGCCAACCGCGCCGCCCACGCCATGATCGGCCGCTGGCCGCGCTGGCGTCAGGGTCATTTGCTGCTCGTCGGCCCCAGGGGCGCGGGCAAGACGCACCTTGCTGAAATCTGGGCGGCGCGCGCGCGTCCGCTGCGCCTCCCCGCAGACGCTGTCGGCGCCGGCCTTTCAAGCGTTGGCCGCGGCGCCGCCGTGCTTATCGAGGATATCCACGCCGGCGCCGACGAGGACGGGCTTTTCCATCTGCTCAACCGCGCCGCGGGCGACGCCGGCGTGACGGTGCTTGCAACCGGACGCGGGGCGCCGGCCGACTGGCCGATCGCGCTGCCGGATCTGCGCTCGCGGCTGACGGCGGCGGAGACCGCCGTGCTCAATCCCCCTGACGACGATCTTCTCCGCCAGGTTCTGGAAAAATTGTTCCGCGACCGGCGAACGCCGCTCAATCCGGGTGTCGTGGAGTATCTGCTCGTGCGCATGCAGCGCTCCGTCGATGCAGCCCGCGCGCTTGTCGCTGAGCTCGACCGCGCCGCCCTTGCGGAACGCAAGCCCGTCACGCGCGCCCTTGCGCGGGAGGCGCTTGCGGTCCTATCAGGCGAGGACTGCTGAGCCTCGCCGATCCCCGCGCGAGCCCGAGGAGCCGATCGTTCATGACCCGCCGCGCCTCCGCCGCCGCCGACACGACGCCGAACGTCGCCGCCCTCATGGCTTCGCCCGAGCGCTTCCTGAATCGCGAACTGTCTTGGCTCGGGTTTAACCAGCGCGTGCTCGAAGAGGCCGCAAACGAGCGCCACCCGCTGATGGAGCGCCTGCGCTTCCTGTCCATCTCGGCCAGCAATCTGGACGAGTTCTACATGGTGCGCGTGGCCGGTCTGCGCGCCCAGGTGCGAAACGGCCTGGAGCGTCCCGGCCAGGACGGGCTGACGCCCACCCAGCAGCTCGAGCAGATCAACCATGCCGCAAACCGGCTGATGAAGGAGCAGCAGGCGCAATGGCGCCAGCTCAAGGGCCTTCTGGCGGGCCATGGCGTGCTGATCGTCGGCGCGGAGGACCTCTCGCGGGAGGACAAGACGTGGCTGCGCGACGATTTTCTCGCCCACACGCTGCCAGTCATCACGCCGCTGGCGATCGACCCCGCCCACCCGTTTCCCTTCATCCCCAATCTCGGCTTCGCGCTGGTGCTCAAGCTCAAGCGCAAGCGCGACGGCAAGATGATGCAGGCGCTTCTTCCGATGCCCTCTGGCGTCAAGCGCTTCGTGGAAATCCCCACTGACAAGAAGGACCGCAAGGGCCGTCCCGTGAAGCGCTTCATCGCGCTGGAGACGATCCTCGTCCTGTTTCTCGACGCGCTTTTTCCCGGCTACGAGCTGATGGGCAAGGGCGCGTTCCGGATCATCCGCGACAGCGATATCGAGATCGAGGAAGAGGCCGAGGACCTCGTGCGCGAATTCGAGGCGCTGCTCAAGCAACGCCGGCGCGGCGTGCTGGTCCGGCTCAAGATCGAAGCCGACATGCCGGAAGATCTGCGGCGCTTCATCTGCCAGCAGCTCAACGCGGAAAGCCAGGACGTCATGCTGGTGGACGGGATACTCGGCCTCGCCCAGCTCTCCCAGCTGATCCCGGACGAGCGGCCGGATCTGCTTTTCGATCCCTACGAGCCGCGCTTTCCCGAGCGCATCAAGGATCATGGCGGGGACTGCTTTGCGGCGATCCGCGCCAAGGACCTGATCGTGCATCACCCGTATGAAAGCTTCGACGTGGTGGTCCAGTTCCTTCGCCAGGCCGCCGCCGATCCGGACGTCGTGGCGATCAAGCAGACGCTTTACCGAACCTCGAAGAATTCCCCGATCGTCGCTGCGCTGATCGAGGCGGCGGAGGCGGGCAAGAACGTCACGGCGCTTGTCGAGCTGAAGGCGCGCTTCGACGAGGAGGCCAATCTAAAATGGGCGCGCGATCTTGAACGCGCGGGCGTCCAGGTCGTCTACGGCTTCATCGAGTACAAGACCCACGCCAAGATCAGCCTGGTTGCGCGCCGCGAAGAAGGCAGCCTTCGCACCTATGCGCATTTCGGAACCGGCAACTACCATCCGATCACCGCGAAGATCTATACGGACCTGTCGCTCTTCACGGCCGATCCGGCGATGGGCCGCGATGCGGGACGAGTCTTCAACTACGTCACCGGCTATGCGCCGCCGACGGCGCTGGAGAAGCTGCGCATCTCCCCGATCGACCTGAAGGAATTCATCGTCGAGAAGATCGAACGCGAGGCGGAGAACGCCAAGGCCGGCAAGCCCGCCGGCGTCTGGGCGAAAATGAACTCGCTTGTGCACGCCGACGTCATCGACGCGCTCTATCGCGCCAGCCAGGCGGGGGTGCGCGTCGACCTGGTCATCCGCGGCATATGCTGCCTGCGGCCCGGCGTGCGGGGCCTCTCGGACAATATCCGCGTGAAATCGATCGTCGGCCGCTTCCTCGAGCACAGCCGCATCGCCTGTTTCGCCAACGGCGCGCCGCTGCCGTCCGACCAGGCGGAGGTCTACATCTCCTCCGCCGACTGGATGCCGCGCAATCTCGATCGCCGGATCGAGACGTTCGTGCCGGTGGAGAACCCGACCGTGCACCGTCAGGTGCTCGACCAGATCATGGTCGCCAATTTCAACGACGAGCTTCAGAGCTGGTACATGCAGCCCGACGGCGCGTTTGTCCGGGTGGACGCGTCGGGCCTCGACGATCCGTTCAGCGCGCACGGCTATTTCATGACCAATCCCAGCCTTTCCGGCCGCGGCCAGGCGCTCAAGCATGACCAGCCGCCGCCCGTGCCCCATATCGGATCGCTGCGTTGAACCAGCCCGCCGTCCATCCGGCCGCCGCATCCGGACCGGCCATCTCCACTGACGCCGCCGTCATCGACATCGGATCGAACTCCGTGCGCCTTGTGGAGTTCCGGCTCGAGGGGGCGGCCCTGTTTCCGGTCTTCAACGAGAAGGTGATGGCCGGGCTCGGACGGAACATGGGCGAGACCGGCCGGCTTCATCCCGAAGGCGTCGCCAGCGCGCTGCGCGCGCTTCGGCGGTTCGCCCGCGTGCTCGACGCCAAGGGCGTGGCCGAACGCTATGCGGTGGCGACCGCGGCGGTGCGCCTTGCCGCCGACGGCGCCGATTTCGTGCGTCAGGCCGAGGTCCTGACCGGGCTGAGGATTCGCGTTCTGAGCGGGCCGGAGGAGGGCCGCATCTCCGCGCTCGGCGTGCTCGGCGGGGTGGGGGAGGCGCACGGTCTTGCGGGCGACCTTGGCGGGTCGAGCCTTGAATTCACCCCGCTGGACGGCCGCCGCGCGGGGCGCGCGGTGAGCCTCGCTCTCGGACCGCTGGCTTTCGAGACCGGCGTGGAAACCGTCAGTCCGGCGGTTCGCGAGGCTGTGGAGATGCGCCTCGCAGAGGCCGCCGCCACGCTCGAAGGCCGCGGCGGGACGTTCTATGCGGTTGGCGGCGCCTGGCGGGCCTTCGCCCGGGTGGCGATGGCGATCGACCAGCACCCCATCCAGCTTCTGCATCAATACGCCCTGCCGCGCGCGCGGGCGCTGAAGGCCGCCAGCTTCGCGGTCACGCAGTCGCAGGCCTCGATCGCCTCCATGCGCGGGGTCTCCGCCAAGCGCGCCTGGAGCGTGCCGTATGCGGCCTATCTCATGCACCGCATCCTTGAACGCGGCGGCTTCGAGCGCGTGGTGTTCTCCGCCAACGGCCTTCGCGAAGGCGTCATCTACGAGCAGCATCCGGGCCTTCTGAAATCCGGCGAACCGCTGATCGAGGCGGCGGAGGCTTTCGCCCGCCTCGGAGGCCCGCACCCGGAGTTCGGCGCAGCGCTGCACGGCTTCATCGAACCGGTCTTCGCTGCGGAGGCGGCCGTGTTTTCGCCGGCGCGCGACGCCGTGCTGCGCCGCGCCGCCGCCTCGTTGGCGGACATGGGCGCGCGCATGCATCCCGATCACCGCGCGGATCTGTGCGCCCAGCAGGTGCTGTTTGCGCCTTTCGGCGGCGTCGAACATGGCGAACGCGCCTTCCTCGCGCGGGTGCTGCACCATCGCTATGAAGGCAAGAAGGCGCGGCCGCCGGAATGCCCGACGCAGCGCCTGCTGAGCGAGGAGCAGGGCGACGGCGCGCTGAGGCTCGGCCTGGCGCTGCGCGCCGGCGCGGCGCTTTCGGGGCGCTCGGCGGACATCCTGCGCCTGTTCCAGCTTGAACGCGACGGCCCGGCGCTGCGGCTGCGCGTGCGGCCGGGCTATCGCGACATGGTCGTGGAACGCGCCCTCCAGCGCTTCGAGCAGCTCGCCGCCGCGATGAAGCTCGACCCGGAAGTGATCTGACGCCCGCGCCCTGAGTTCGCGGCGCCGACCGAGCCGCGGCGCGGATCATCCGCCCGTGCGTTCGAGCGCGCGCTGGAAGGCGGGGCGTTGGGTGTTGCGTTCCAGATAGGCCCGGAGCGCGGGATAGGGCGCCAGCTCGCCCAGACGCTCCGCCATCGCGCAGATATAGGTGAAGCCGATATCGGGCGCCTGCAAGCGGTCGCCCAGAATGAACGGCTGATCGCCGAGGCTGTCCTGCATGTAGCCGAGCTGGAGCGCGACCTCCCCGGTGGCGAACCAGTCGATGACCGGCGCCTGTGCGTTCTCGTCCCGTGAGAGCAGCATCTTGATGAGCAGGGGCGCAAAGGCCGAGCCCTCGGAATAGTGCAGCCACTGGGTCCATCGCGCCCGGGCCGCGAAGTCCTCGCGCGGCGGCGCCAGGCGGTTCTGCGCATCGAAACGGTCGACAAGGCATGTCGCGATCGCCCCGCTCTCGGCGAGCGTCAGTCCGTCAATCTCGATGACGGGCGACTTGCCCAGCGGATGTGCGGCCTTGAGCGCCTCCGGGGCGCGGCCGAGTTCGTTGCGGTCGTAGATCTTCAGCTCATAGTCCAGACCGAGCTCCTCGAGCAGCCAGACGGTGAAGACCGAGCGGCCGATGCGCAGGTGGTGGACGAGGATCATCGGAAGTCGCCCGTTTCCCGCTATTCGCCGTTGAGCCATGCGTCGCGGAAGGCGGCGCGGCGCGCATCCAGCTCGCGTCCCGCTTCCTCGTAGGTGACCAGCTCAAGCGCCGGATTGGAGCCGATGACGAGCGCGCCCGAGCGCTCGACGCCGCGATGGACCCAGTCGAGCGCCAGCGTCTCGCCGGGAACGGCTGCGGCGATTCGGTCCTCAAGCGCACGGGCGGAGCCGACGGGTTCGAAATCCACCGCCGTGATCACATCGCCGCGGTCGAGGCCGGCGGCGTAGGCGGGCGATCCGATCAGGGTTGGCGCTGCGACCTCGGCGCCGTCTTCCGCATCCAGAAGCCGGAGCCCGGCGTAAGGCGCATCCGGGTCCGCAGGCCGGAGGATGAGGCCCGCCTGGTCGAGCAGCGCTGCGAAATCGGGGCTCTCATTGCTGCGGATATGGCGGGCGAAGAACTCCTGCGCGAAGGCGGCGTCGCCCGTCAGTTCTGTCAGCACGTCCTCAAGATCGTCTGTGGTGTAGGGGACTTCATCCGCGCCGTGCCGGCGCCAGAGCAGGCGCATGTAGTCGTCGAGGCCGACGTCCTCGAAACGGCTGCGCAGGGTCAGGTCAAGCGCAAGGCCGAGCACTTCTCCGTACACATAGTAGGACGTGAAGGTGTTGGCGTAGTTCGTCGGATCGATGCTGGCGGCTGCGTCCACGAACGGCGCGCGCAGGCTCATTCCCATAGGCCCCTCGAAGCGCATGCCGGGGCGGTTGAGCACATACTCCAGGGCGCTTTCGACATCGTCGAAATAGCGCGCGCGGTCCATCTCGCCGGCCCGCAGGATCATCAGCGGGGTGTAGTAATTGGTCACGCCCTCGGCGAACCAGAGGCTCGGCGTCGGGTTGGCGCGTGTGAAATCGAACGGTTCGAGCTCCGCCGGACGCAGACGCTCGACGTTCCAGGCGTGCATGAACTCGTGGCTGAGCGTGCCGAGCTGGCTGAACTCCGCCTCCGCAAGCGAACGCGGATTGGTGAGGATGGTGGAGTTGCGGTGCTCCATGCCGTCGCCGGCGACATGGGGCAGGTAGTCGGCGATGAAGGTATAGGTCCCGTAGTCGAAATCCGGCACGTCGCCCCAGAGCTCGATCTGCGCGGCGACCACGTTCTTCGCCATTTCCGCAAAGCGCGCCCCGTCCTCAGCGGAGCCGTCATGATGCAAGGCGAGCCGGATCGTGCGCGTCTCGTTGCCGTCCGGCACGGTCCACTCGTGGAGCTCGAAATCGGCGAGCTCCGTCGGACTGTCCATGAAGTACTGGAGATCGGGCGCGGTGAAGCGCATGGGCTCCGGCGTCGGAGCGAGCTGCGTCGCCGCCTTCCAGCTTTCGGAGACCGGCTCGAAGCGCACTTCGACCGGCCGGTCCTCATAGCCTTCCGCCCACATGAAAGTGGCGGGCATGTTGAGATGGGCGTGCGTCAGGTCGATCGCCGAATAGGTGCCGTCGGCGCGGTCTGCAAACAGCGTGTAGGTCAGCGTGATCTCGCCGTCATGCTCGATGACGTCCCAGGAGTAGGGATCGTCGCGCACGATCGGAAGCGGCTCGCCGTCCGGCCCTTCGGCGCGGACGTCATAGACGTTCTTGGCGAACTCGTGGATGGCGTAGCGCCCCGGCGATGACCGCGACATGCGGAACGCAACCGGTCCTTCCGCATCGCGCAGCGTCATGGATATGCGCGCTTCATGATAGGCGGCGTTCTCAAACGTCACCCGGTATTCCACCGGGGCGGCGTCCTGCGCGGCCGAGGCGGCTGCGAAGGCGGCCGCAGCTGCAGCCGCAGCAATCAAGGAGGCGGATCGCATGTCGGGAAGGTCCTTTGTCGCGCGGCGCCCGTCGGGGAGCGCAAGCTTGACCGCACGCTAAACCCGCCCGCGCCGATGCGCCAACCCGCAGCCTAGCCCGCCAGTGCGCGCAGGGCGGGAACCAGGCGCTCGACATCCTCGGGCGTGTTCCAGAAATTCGGCGTCACGCGGATGCAGTCCCCGCGCGAAGGCCCGGAACGCCGGACGGTGAACACGCCGTGTTCCTCCAGCAGCCGTTGCGCGATCCGGTCGTTCTCCGTCGCGCTCGTCCGCCCGGCGAGCCTGAATGATGTCATCGCCCCGACCGAGCCCGCTTCGTCCGGGGTGAGGATCTCCACGCCGTCGATCTCGCGCGCCTCAGACACCCAAAGGTCGCGCAATCGGCGCAGGCGCGCGAACTTCGCCTCCGCTCCGCCCATCGCCTCGTGCATGTCCAGAGCGGCGGGAATGGTCAGGAAGAGGGCGAAATTGATCGCGCCGGTGTGCGCCTTCGTGTTGATGTCGGCGGGATCGCCGGGTTCGCCCAGAAAGTTGTCGATGTCGGCGATGCGGCTGCGCCGGATGCGGATGACGCCGCAGCCGAGCGGCGCGCCGATCCATTTGTGCAGGTTCGCGCCGACGAAGTCGCAGCCCGCCGCCTCGTAATCGAAGGGAACCTGTCCCACCGCGTGCGCGGCGTCGACGATGACGTCGACGCCGCGCGCTCTGGCCATGGCGTTGATCTCTGCGACGGGATGGATGAGGCCGGTCAGATTGTTCACATGCGTCACAAGCAGCAGCCGCACATGCGGGTTGGCGTCCAGCGCCGCCTCATAGGCGGCGAGGATCGAGGCCCGGTCTCCGGGTTCGGGCAGGTCGATCCGGATGACGTCGGCGCCGCGCGCCGCGCGGAGGTGCTCCATTGCGATCTTCATGGCGCCGTAGTCGAGATCGGCGTAGAGCGCGCCGTCGCCGGGCTCGAGCCGATTGTAGCCTGCGATCAGGATCTGCAGGGCTTCCGTCGCCGAGCGTACGAAGAGGATTTCCTCAGGCTCCGCATCGAGGACGGACGCAACACGCGCGCGAACCGCGGCCATGTCCGCGCCGATCGCGCCGCGCACATAATAGCTGCCGCCGGCGTTGAGCTTGCGCACGTTCTCGAAGAAGGCCTCCCGCACGGGCCGCGTCATCACGCCCCAATAGCCGCCCTCGAGATTGGTCACGCCGTCGGGCGTTTCATAGAGCCCGGCGATCGCGCGCCAGTAGTCTTCCTCCTGCGCCAGCCGTTCAGGCGCAAGCCCGGGCCGGTCCGGAATCTGCGCCCGCGCAGCGCTGGCGAGCCCCGCCGCGGACATCCCGCCCAGCATCATGCGCCGAGACATCTCCGTCATGGCGTTTCTCCTATTCCGCCGCCTCTCCGGGGATCGCGCCGGGCCTGCAATTCGCACGCAGCGCGTCATAGTTTTCGGCCGCCGCGATCATGGCGTCGCGTACCCGCGAGAGGATCGCCTGGCGCGCCGCATCGGATCTGTCCACCGCCCGCGCGATCCTGGAAAAGCCGTCCGTGCGCGAGCGTCCCGCCCAGCGGCGGACCTGATCGTCCTGAGTGATCTGGAACCGGTTCATCATGTCCGCGCCTAGAGCCTCGACATAGTCGTCCACCGTGTCGATGAACGGCACGGGCCGGACGAAGCGGTTCTTGTAGTCGTCGTCCTCGAAGGACGCTTCCAGGAACGCGGTCAGCGCCGCGCTGAACGGAAGCTGCGGAAAGCGCGTCATCAAAAGCGTGATGCGATCGCCCTCGAACACCGGCTTGAGCGGCCGGCGGGGCAGGGCGCTCACCGAGCAGTTCACGTGCAGTGTATCCGGCGTGGAGGCCAGCGCGCCGCGCTGCAGCACGAGCCGGTCGCGCCGGACGCGCTCGACCCGGCCCAGGCGGACGATTTCCCCGATTGTGTTGAGCGCGTCGCGTTCGCCCTCCGACAGCGTGGCGGCGTGAAACATTGCGGGCTCGACCTGCGGGTCGAGCCGGATCCATGCCCCGCAGGCTTCCATGGCGTGTGCGAATTCTTGCGGCGTGCGCGCTTTGGCCTGGGCTTCGCGCTGTTCGGCGAAGTTTGTGAACACGCTCTCGAAAAAGGCGTCTCCGGGCTGGGTGTAGCGCCGGTTGATGAACCAGGGATCGCGCGGGACCACCCAGCGCAGCTGCTCTGGCCGTGCGCCGGTTTCGAGCAGCCAGAGCACGACGTCCACGCCGGTCTTGCCGGCGCCGATGACGGTGTAGCGGTCATAGTCCGCGATCCGGTCGGGCAGTTCGTGGGGAGCGGCGCAGGCGGCGTCTGCATCGACGGCGAAATTGGGGCCGTGCGTCTTGGGCACCTGGTTTGCGAGATAGCGCGCGTCGACGACCTTGCGGCGCACCCGCACCTCCGTTTCCTCGCCGGAGACAAGCGAGCGCACCCGCGCGCCATCGGGCGAGGCTTCGCACAGCGGCAGGAAGCGCACACGGCCGGACGGCTTCAGCCGGTTTCGGAAGACGCCGTGGAAGTACTCCAGCACCGAAGGCCCGTCTGCGAGCGAAAGGAAGCCCGCGTTCGGGCCCGTCTCGTCGATGCGCTCCTCTCCGAAGGCCGTGCTTTCGACCCCGTAGAAGACCGAGGGCTGATGCAGCTTGACGAAGGGATAGGCGTCATTCCAGTGACCGCCGGGCGCATGACGCTTGTCGACAAGGATCATGTCCGCATCCGAGCGCGTCAGGAGCTCGTCGGCGAAGGCGAGGCCCATCGCGCCTGCGCCCATGATCAGATAATCCGTCTCCAGCATGCCTCGCCTCGCATCCGCACCGAAAACGTTAAACGGCGGGGAGCGGCGTGGCGAGGGCGGCGGGCTATTCCAGCTCGACGGCCTGGACTTCGCCGTCCTCGAGGACGAGCGCAAGCTCGCCGCGTTTCAGCCGCAGGGCGGGCTCTCCGAAAATCTTCCGCCGCCAGCCCTTGAGCGCCGGAATGTCGGCGCTGTCGCTCGCCGCGAGCTTTTCCAGGTCGGGCACGTTGGCGATCAGGCGCGGTGCGACGCCGGCTTTTTCGGCCACCACGCGGAGATAGACCTTCAACATCTCGACGACGGGGCCAAGATTGGGCGGCGGGCCGTCCTCGCGTTCGATGGCGGGCGCATAAGCCTTCGGATCGGCCATCGCCGCGTTCATCTCGGCGATCAGCCGTTCGGCCGGTTTGGAGCGTTCGAACCCGCGCGGCACCGCGCGCAGACCGGTCAGGTCCTCAAGGCTGGTGGGCGCAGCGTGGGCAAGCTCGTAAAGCCCGTCATCCTTGATGACGCGCTGGCGGGGAATGTCGCGGGTCTGGGCTTCACGCTCGCGCCACGCCGCGGCGGCCTTGAGCGCGGCCAGCCATTTCGCCGTCGTCTTGCGCAGCTTGAGCCGGCGCCAGGCCTCTTCCGGCTCCATCCGGTAGGTGTCCGGGGCGGTGAGGATTTTCATCTCCTCAGCCACCCAGTCCTCGCGGCCAAGCCCGTGAAGCTGCTCGCGCAGCGTCGGATAGAGGTCGCGCAGATGGGTCACGTCGGCGAGCGCGTAGGTGAGCTGCTTGTTCGACAGCGGACGGCGCGACCAGTCGGTGAAGCGCGGACCCTTGTCGATCGCGCGTCCAAGCGTCTGGCGGACCAGATTGTCGTAAGAGATCGAATCGCCAAGCCCGACGGCCATCGCGGCGATCTGGGTGTCGAAAAGCGGTTTCGGCACGGTTCCGCCGGACATGTGGAAAAAGATCTCCACGTCCTGACGGCAGGCATGGAACACCTTCATGGTGCCTGCGTCCGCCATCAGCTCGAGAAAGGGCGAAAGATCGAGCCCGTCGGCGAGCGGATCGATCATCACCTCGACCGCGCCCGCGGCCGCCTGGATCAGGCAGAGCTGCGGCCAGAACGTGCTTTCGCGCATGAATTCGGTGTCGATGGCGACGAAGTCGTGGTCGGACAGCGCCGTACAGGCGGAGGCGAGCGCCTCGGTCGAGCTGATGAGTTCCATGGGCCGTCGATTTAGCGCCGACCGCGGCGTCTGGCGAGACGTCCGATCAGCGCGCGCCGCGCGCGAGCCCGAGCGCAAGCAGTCCCGCTGCGATCAGCGAACCGGCGGCGACCAGCGCGAAGGCTGCGGGCAAGGGCAGCGTGAGCAGCGCGATGAAGGCGAGGGAGAACTGTCCAAGGCTTGCCGTCAGCCCGTTGAAGATGTTGCCCGCCGCCAGCAGGCGCGCGCGGATTTCGTTGGGCGCGCGGCGCTGGGAGGCGGCCTGAAGCGGCACGACGAACATGCCCGCAAACACCGCTGAAAGCGTCAGGCCTGCAAGCACGCGCCAGTTTTCCGGCCGGGCGACGAACTCGCTCCATCCCAGCAGCACGCCGCCGGCCTGCCGGCTCCACGTTGAATAGGCCAGATCGGCGCCGGCTGCGGCGAGCCCGACCGCGCCGATCAGCGAGAGCGTGAACCCGCCGCGTCCCCGGCTCAGAGCGCCGCACAAAATCGCCCCGACGGCTGCGCCGAACGTGAACAGGGCGGAGAAGACCAGCACCACGGTTTCGTCCCCGCCCAGCGTTTCGGCTGCAAGCAGGGGGGCTAGCGTTACGATGGAGGCGGAAAGGAGCCAGAACCACGCCACGCCGGTCATCGGCCGCAGCACATTGTTATGCGTCCAGGCGGATCCAAGGATGCGCGCCGTCTGCGTAAGGGGGTTCCAGTTGAGCACCAGCCCGGGGTTCGCCGCGGTGGTGGAGGGGATCGCGAGACTGCACAACCAGCCGATGAACGCGACAATCACCAGGATCGCGCTGATGGTTTCGGGACCGTTCTCCCCGCGCGCCATCAGCGTGCCGAGCCCGGCTCCAAGCAGGATCGCGACATTGATCGCGCCCGACATCAGCGCGTTTCCAGGCACCAGTTCATGGTCCTTCAACAGGACGGGCATGGCGGCGTTGCGCGCCGGGACGAAAACCGTCGACTGAACGCCCATCAGAAACAGCGTCACCAGAAGGAGCAGGCCGCTTTCAAGCAGGAACGCGCCGCCGGCGAGCGCCATCAGCACGATCTCGGCGATCTTGGCGCGCCGCATGACGGCTGTGCGGTCGAAGCGGTCGGCGAGCTGGCCGGTCAGCGCGGAAAAGAGAAAGATGGGCGCGGTGAACGCAGTTGCTGCGATCGGCACCATGAGCGTGCGGTCGAGACCGAACACGGTCAGGCCTTCGAACGTCGCCAGCGTGACAAGCGTGAAACGGAAGAGGTTGTCGTTGAAGGCGCCCAGCACCTGGGCGGCCCAGACCGGCGCAAACCGGCGCCGGAAAACGAGCCGCAGCGCGGCGCCCGCACTCATGCCGCCAGCCTTCCGGCCGGCCGAGCCGTCGGCGTCATGGCGTCCCCTCCCGTCTCGTTCGGCCTCTCGCGGGCCTGTCTTGCGCCGAGCTTACGGCGAGGGGACGCTGCTGGCGAGCCTGCTGCGCCGGTCTTGCGCTGCGCCTTGACAACCCGGCCGGTCCGTCGCCTTTTCGCGCGCGTTTCTCCGCCTTACGACCACAAGGACCGTTTCCTCATGCACGCTTATCGGACGCACACCTGCGGCGCGCTTCGCAAGAGCGACGTCGGCGCGACCGCCCGCATTTCCGGCTGGGTCCACCGCAAGCGCGATCATGGCGGCGTGCTCTTCATCGACCTGCGCGATCATTACGGGATCACCCAGTGCGTCCTTGAGCCGGAGAACCCGCATTTCGAGCGGCTGGAGCGCATCCGCGTGGAGAGCGTCGTCACGCTGACGGGCGAGGTCGTCGCCCGGTCGGCCGAGACGGTCAACGCCGAGATGGCCACCGGCGAGATCGAGCTGCGCGTGAAGGAGCTTGAGGTTCAGTCCGAGGCCGAGGAGCTGCCGCTTCCGGTGTTCGGCGAGCCGGAATGGTCCGAGGAGGTGCGGCTCAAGCACCGTTATGTCGATCTGCGGCGCGAGAGCCTGCACCGGCGCATGGTGCTGCGCGCGCAGATCATCGACAGCCTGCGCCGCCGCATGGTCGAGCAGGGCTTCATGGAATACCAGACGCCGATCCTCACGGCGTCCTCGCCGGAAGGCGCGCGCGACTTTCTCGTGCCCTCGCGCCTGCATCCGGGCAAGTTCTACGCGCTGCCGCAGGCGCCGCAGCAGTTCAAGCAGCTGATCATGGTCTCCGGCTTCGACCGGTATTTCCAGAGCGCGCCGTGCTTCCGCGACGAGG
>CAZLOV010000047.1:0-15284 GCA_964561235.1 uncultured Caulobacterales bacterium | reverse complement strand
GCTTCGACCGCTATTTCCAGATCGCGCCGTGCTTCCGCGACGAGGACGCGCGCGCCGACCGCGCGCCGGGCGAGTTCTACCAGCTCGACATGGAGATGAGCTTCGTCGACCAGGAGGACGTCTTCGCCGCCATCGAGCCGGTGCTGGCGGGCGTGTTCGACGAGTTCTCCGGCGACATGAACGTCACGCCCGCGCCGTTCCCGCGCATTCCTTACGCAGAGGCGATGCGCAAATACGGCTCGGACAAGCCCGACCTGCGCAATCCGATCGAGATGGAGGCGGTCACCGGGCATTTCGCCGGATCCGGCTTCAAGGTGTTCGCCGGCATGATCGAGCGCGATCCCAAGGTCGAGGTCTGGGCGATCCCGGCGCGCAAGGGCGGCAGCCGCGCGTTCTGCGACCGCATGAATTCCTGGGCGCAGAAGGAAGGCCAGCCCGGGCTGGGCTACATTTTCTGGCGCGAGGAGAACGGCGCGATGGAAGGCGCTGGCCCCATCGCGAAGAATATCGGGCCGGAGCGGACGGAAGCGATCCGCACCCAGCTCGGGCTGGAAGCGGGCGATGCGGTCTTCTTCTCCGCGGGCAAGCCGTCGGAGTTCGCCGCGTTCGCCGGGCGCGCGCGCAACGAGGTCGGCCGCGAACTGGGGCTCTACGAGGAAGGGGTCTTCAAGTTCTGCTGGATCGTCGACTTTCCGATGTATGAGTGGGACGAGGACGAGAAGAAGGTCGAGTTCTCACACAATCCCTTCTCGATGCCGCAGATGGACGCGGAAGCGTTCATGGCGCTCGACAAGGACGATCACGACACGCTGCTGGGCCTGAAGGCCTTCCAGTACGACATCGTGTGCAACGGCGTGGAGCTGTCTTCAGGCGCGATCCGGAACCACCGCCCTGAAGTGATGCTCAAGGCCTTCGAGTTCGCCGGTTATGGTCCGGAAGTGGTCGAGGAAGCCTTTGGCGGCATGCTCAACGCCTTCCGCTACGGCGCGCCGCCCCACGGCGGGATCGCCCCGGGCGTCGACCGGATCGTCATGCTTCTGGCGGGCGTCGACAACCTGCGTGAAGTGGTGATGTTCCCGAAAGACCAGCAGGCGCGGGATCTGATGATGAACGCGCCCTCGCTGCCGGAGCCGCGCGCGCTTCGCGAATTGCACCTGCGCACGGTGCTGCCGGACGCCCGGCCGCAGAAAACAGGCTGAGGCTCAGCGCGGCTGCGGTTCACGCCCCGGTTCGCCCGCTGGTTCGGGCGCGTCTTCGCCCTCGGGCGGCGGGCCGGCGAGTTCCGTCACCTCTTCCTCGACCTCGGCGCGGCGCGCTTCGATCTCCGCTTCCACGCGCGATTGAAGGTCGGCGTCGCTTGGCGCTTCCCCCACAGCCTGCGCGACGCTTTCCAGGATGATGCTGAGCGGCTCGCCGATCTCCGCCCGGCGCAGTTCGAAGCGCCAGTCGCCGGTTTCGCCGTAGCGCTCCAGCTTGGCGCGCTCGGCGTCGCTCAGCGCCTGCTCCTCAGCCAGGCGCACGGCGGCGCTGCGCAATTCCTCGCGCGCAGCGCGCAAAGCTGCGGCCGCGGCGCTGCGTTCCTCGAGCGCTGTGCGTTCAAGCTCGGCGAGGGCCTGGGCGATCGCCAAGCGGGTGACGTCGCCCACCGCGCTTTCAACAGCGGTGCGTTCGGGCGATCCGGGCTGGGTCAGGACGGCCAGCACGCGGTCCGGCCGCGGCGGCGGCGGGGCGGGCTCGGCCATGTCGCCGCAGGGCTGCAGGTTCAATCCCGCGGGCAGGCGCGCGGCGTCGTCCGCGCACGCCCCGGAGAGGTTCACCGCTTCCAGCCCTTGCGCGCCGCGCAGATCGGCGCTGGAGAAGATCACGTGCCGAAGGCGCGCGCCGGTGAAGTCGGCCTCGCGGAGATCTGCGCTGACAAACGTGACCTGCTCCAGCAGAGCGCCGCGAAAGCTGACGTCCCGGGCGTCCGCCGAGGTGAGATCGGTCTGCGAGAGGTGCGCGCGGCTGAAGTCCGCATCGCGCAGCACGCCCGCGCCGAGCCGGACATCGTGAAGGCGCGCGTCGGAAGCGCGCGCGCGGTGCAGCGTCGCCCCGGAAAGATCGACGCCGGAAAAGGTCGACTCGCCCAAATCGGCTCGCGAGAAATCCGCCGAGGAGAGCGTGGTTCCGCGCACTTCCGCTCCGCGCAGATCCGCCCGCACGAAGATCGCGCCGTTGAGCGAGACGTCGCGAATGCGCGTTTCCGCCATCGCCGCCTCGCTGAAATCGCCCGCGTCGATGCGGATGTCGGCCATACGCGCGCCGAGAAGCTGAGCGGACGCGAAATTGGTCCCGGAAAAGTCGCCGTCGGTGATGTGCGCACCGGCGAGATTGGCGCCGGAAAAGTCGCAGCCCTGGCACTCGCCGCCGATCACAAGACGGCGGTGCGGCCCGTCGCCCGCCGCCGGAGCGGACAGCGCAGCAGCCGCAAGCGCTGCGGCGAGACTATGGACGAGAATGCCCTGCATGGACATACAACTAGCGTTATGACCGGTCCGGATCGACTTAATTCGCGGTAACCCGTTGGCCGCGTTGCGGTCATGCGCCAGGCGGATCGCCCGACCAGCCGCAGGCGTCGCAGCTCAGCTTCACCCCGTCCTCGATAAGGGTGAAATGGCCGCAGTCCGGGCAGGGGTCGCCCGCATAGCTTTCCGGTTCAGGCTTGACCGCAGCCGGTCCCCGCGCGCGCGATCCGCCCGAAGACGCTCCGGCGGCGGTGAACGGCTCGTTCTCCGGTCTTGGCCGCGCGCCCAGCAGCACGACATTGTCGGGGAGCTGACCGCGCGAGAAGCCCTTGGAGATCAGCTTGGCGGCGTCGGCTTCCGAGAGCTTTTCGCGCGCCACGCCGTGGCCGATGCCCCGCGGATCGGCTGAGGCGGCGTCGGTCTGGGCGAGGTCGTCGCGGCCCAGATAGGAGACGCCGAGCTCGCGGAAGATGTAGTCCAGGATCGAGGTGGCGTGCCGGATCGAGTCGTTGCCTTCCACATCGCCCGCGGGCTCGAAGCGCGTGAACACGTAGGCGTCGACAAATTCCTCCAGCGGAACGCCGTACTGCAGGCCGATCGAGATCGCGATGGCGAAATTGTTCATCAGCGAACGAAAGGCGGCGCCTTCCTTGTGCATGTCGATGAAGATCTCGCCGAGCTCGCCGTCGTCGAACTCGCCGGTGTGCAGATAGACCTTGTGACCGCCCACCGTCGCCTTCTGGATGTAGCCCTTGCGCCGGTCGGGCAGCTTGCGGCGCTCGGCCTGGCGCTCGACCACGGTCTCCACGACCTTCTCCACGACGCGCGCCTCGACGGTGCGGAAGCGCTCGCGCGCGCTGTCGCCGCCTTCGAATTCGATCGTGTTCAAGAGGTCGTAGAGCGCCTCGCCCTCTCTCGCGATACGCAGTTCGCCCGCTCCGCAGGCCCCTGCATGGGCGATCAGGCGGCGCGCCTCGTCGATGGGCGCAGCGCCCGGCAGGCGCAGATCGCAGCGCGCCAGTCCCCCCGCCGCCTCGATCGCCGCGGCCATGGACAATTGTGCTTCCGGTCCGGCGCCTGCGAGCACGTCGCGCAGGCCGCCGGGCAGTTCCATGGCCGCGTCCAGCGAGCCGCAGCCCTCCACCCAGGCTTCCGCCGCCTGGATGTCGGCGGGATCGACGCCGAGCGCCTCCAGCAGCCGCGGGCCTGCGTCTTCAAGGCGTTCCGGGGCCAGCCCGGCGCGCCGGGCCAGCTCGTCGCCGACCGTCCACCGGTTGAAGGCATGTCGCAGCGGCGCCCCTTCGGAAAGCGCGTCCTCGATGCGCAGCAGGGCCTCGGCATCGAGCCCGCGCTCGGCGAGCGCCTCCAGCCAGTCGGCGGAAAAGCCTTCAAGCGAGCGACGGCCGAACATGCGCCGCTCGGCCGCTGCAACTGCGTCGTCGCCGAGACCGAACTGTGCAAACGCAGCCTTCACCGCCGGACCGAAACCGGAGACAGACGGGTCCAGCGCGGCAAGCCCCGCGCTTTCAAGCGCCAGACCGTCATGATCGGGATTGACGCCCGCCGTGATCGGGGCGGGCGAGGCTTTGGCGGCGAGCGCCGTCCAGCCCGCGGCGGCCTTGCGTGCGTCCTCGCTGTCATAGGCCAGACCGCAGGCGCCGAGCGCAGCGCCCAGATTGCACAATGACAGCGCGCCCCCGTCAGACGCGGCGAACTCGCCCCATCGCGCGCAGGCGTCCGTCAGCGCTGCTTCGTCCAGCCCGTCGGGTCCGACGAAAGCGGCCAGATCGACAAATGCAGCCGACGCCGGAGCGGGCGCGCGGAACAGAACGGCCGGCGTGCCGTGCGTCCAGAGGGTCTCGGCCAGCGAAAAGCCCGGCTCTTCGCCGCGTTCCAGCATGACCGGAAAGGCCGGCGGTGCTTCCGGCGCGAAATCAAGCCCCGGCTCGACCTCGGTCAGGCCTTGGCGCGCGCGCGCGATCGCCCGCTCGATCATGGCGTCGGGCGCGCCGTCCCGGCGCGCGCCGCGCACGGCGCGCGCAAGCGCCCGGTTGCGGCGAGGATCAAAGCAGTCCTCCTCCCCGCCGTCGCAGTTGACGCAGGCGAGGGCGACCGCCTCCAGCCGCTCCCGGATGAGGCGCAGGCCCGCATCGACGGCGGCGCGCCCGGTCTCTGCGCGCCGGATCGCCTCCAGGTGCGGCTCGATCGTTTCTCCTGTGACCGGGGGCGGAGGCTCGGACGGCGTATGCAGAGAGGGGGCGGCGCGCCGCGCGGCCAGATCCTCAAGCAGCGCCGAGCTCAGCCCCGCGGCTGCGCCCGAAAGGCGTTCGGCAAGGCGCGGATCGGGAAGGCTCCCGGGCGTCTCGGCGGCGGGCGCGGAACGGGGATCGGTCATGACGGCGGCTCCTTGCCGGGGCTCGACGGGCGAATCGCTCGTGAAAGAATACCGCGTGCGCAGGCGCGGAGTCGAAAAGCCGCCCATGCTGGACCCGGCCTGCGGCGCGATGCATATTCCGCCGCGAACCCGGCGGGCAGCAGCCCGCTTCGCATGACGCAGGACGGCCTCTCCATGCTCAGCTTCATCAGCCGGATTTTCGTCTGGTGGTCCGGCGCCACGCCCGGCGCGCTGTGGACCATCCGCAAAGGCGGCGCGTTCGTCGGCGAGGACGAGTTCGGCAACAAGTATTACGAGGAGCCCGAAGGGAAGGGCACCGGCGCAAACGGCGTCCGGCGGCGCTGGGTGATCTATAACGGCTATGCGGACGCCTCGCGCGTGCCCTCCGACTGGCATGGCTGGCTGCACCACACCTTCAAGCAGGCGCCCACCGAGGATCCGTTGCCGCGCCGCCAGTGGGAAAAGCCGCACACGCCCAACCTGACCGGCACTGTGCACGCCTACCGGCCGACAGGCTCGCTCGCCGGGCCGCGCCAGCGCCAGTCGACGGCGGCGGATTACGAGGCCTGGACGCCGGGCGATTGACGCCTTGCCCGCAACGGGAGACGCACCATGAACGCCGGAGCCCTTGTTGAAACCGTCATCGGAGCGATCGTGCTTGCGGGTGCGGTCTTCTTTCTGATTTTCGCTCAGGGCCGGATCGACAGCGGCCCGGGCGCGGACGGCTATGAGCTGAGCGCGCGCTTCTCTTCGGTGGGCGATCTCGAGCGCGGCGCCGACGTGCGCGTCGCCGGGGTGCCCGTGGGCACGGTGCGCCGCATCGAACTGGACCCCGACACCTTCTTCGCGCGCGCCACGCTTGTCATTGACGGGGCTATCGAAATCCCGGCCGATTCCACCGCCAGCATTACCGCAAACGGCCTGCTGGGCGGTCTTTACGTGAACATTGAGCCCGGCGGCGATGTCGAGAGCCTCCAGCCGGGCGCGGAGATCGAGTTTACGCAGGGCGCCGTCGACCTGTTCGACCTCGTCGGGCAGTTCGTCTCCAATTCCGCCGGTCCGTCCGAGTGACGCCGCATATTCGCCGCAGCAGGAAGAGAGCGTCCCGGCTCATGAAGCGCTTCGGTTCCCTGATCGCCCTGCTTGCCGCGTTTGCGGCCGCCCCGGCCGCCGCCCAGGACGCTGGAGGCGAGGCCGCGCCGCCGACCCAGGAGCGGCCCGCCGATCTGCGCCTTGACCGTTCAGCCGATCCGGACGCCGAACCGCAAGGCGTCGCGGGCGCGGAACTCTCATCTGAGCCGGGCTCGCTTGCGATCCTTCGCGGACTGGACAAGGTCACGGCGCGCACGCGCGATTTCGAGGCGCCGGTGGGCGAGACCGTGCGTTTCGGATCGCTCGACGTCACGGTGCGCTATTGCCGCAAGCGCCCGCCCGAAGAACCGCCCGAAGTGTTCGCCTTTATCGAGGTGGTGGACCGCCGCACGGACGGCTTCGGCGAGACGGCTGAAGGCGAACGGATCTTTTCGGGATGGATGATGGCCTCCAGCCCGGCTCTCAACGCGCTCGAGCACGGCGTCTACGACGTCTGGGTGATCGACTGCAGGGCCTGATCGCCGGTTGCGGCTTCCGGCATTGCAAAGAAATCCGCCGTAAGCTCAAGCGCCTCCGCAAGCCGCGCCTTGTAGGCGCCGCGCGGGATCGTAAGGGCGCCGAAGCGCTCGAGATGTTCGGTCGTGAACTGGGTGTCGAGCAGGGTGTAACCGCCCACGCGCAGCCGCGCGACAAGGTGGACGAGCGCGGTCTTGCTCGCATCCGTCGCCCGGCTGAACATGCTCTCGCCGAAAAAGGCCGCTCCCAGCGAAACGCCGTAGAGCCCGCCCATCAGCTCGCCGCCGATCCGCGCCTCCACCGAATGCGCGTAACCGCGCTGATGCATCTCGACGTAGAGATTGAGGATGCGGTCGTTGATCCAGGTGTCCTCACGGCCCGGCCCGGACTGGGCGCAGGCGCGCACGACGGTCTCGAAATCCCGGTTGAGCGTGATGGCGAAGGTGTCCCGCTTCACCACGCGGCGCAGCGAGCGGGGGATATGGAATCCGTCGAGCGGAATGACCCCGCGCTCGTCCGGATCGAGCAGGAAGATGCGCGGATCGTCGCGCGCCTCCGCCATGGGAAACACGCCGCGTGCATAGCAGCTGATCAGTTCCTCGACGCCGAAGCCCCGCATGCCTTGACCGAACGCCCCCCGTTCGCCGTCCGCGGTCTCAGCCGCGTTCCTTGAGCCAGTTTTCCAACCAGCGGATGTGGTAGTTTCCGCTCAAAAAGTCCGGTTCGTCCAGAAGTTCGAGGAAAAGCGGTATGGTGGTCTTCACGCCCGTGACCACCATCTCCTTGAGCGCGCGCGACAGCCGCAGCAGGGCCTCCTCGCGCGTCCGTCCGTGCACGATCAGCTTGCCGATCAGGCTGTCGTAATACGGCGGGATCGCGTAGCCGGCGTAAAGCGCGCTGTCGAGGCGCACGCCGAGCCCGCCCGGAGCGTGGAAATCCGTCACGCGGCCGGGCGAAGGCGTGAAGGTGAAGGGATCCTCCGCGTTGATCCGGCATTCGATCGCACAGCCTTCAAAGCGGATGTCGGGCTGGGCGACGTCCAGCCGTTCGCCGGCGGCGACGCGGATCTGCTCGCGCACGAGATCGATGCCGGTCACCATCTCGGTGACCGGATGCTCGACCTGGAGCCGGGTGTTCATCTCGATGAAGTAGAATTCGCCGTTCTCGTAGAGAAACTCCACCGTGCCCGCGCCGCGATAGCCGATATTGGCCACGGCCTTCGAGACGACGTCCCCGATCTTGTCGCGCTCCTGAGGGGTGAGGGCTGGCGAGCCGGCCTCCTCCAGCACCTTCTGATGGCGGCGTTGAAGCGAACAGTCGCGCTCGCCCAGATGGACGACGTTTCCATGCTGATCGGCCAGCACCTGGATTTCGATATGCCGGGGCTTGCCGAGATATTTCTCGATGTAGACGGCGCCGTCGCCGAAGGCGGCCTTTGCTTCCGTCGAGGCGGTCTGAAGGGCGCTCTCAAGATCGGCTTCGGTCTCGGCGACCTTCATGCCGCGTCCGCCGCCGCCGGCGGCGGCCTTGATCAGCACCGGAAAGCCGATCTGCCCGGCGATGCGCCGCGCCTCGGCCATGTCGGTCACCGCCCCGCCGGAGCCCGGGACCACGGGAATGCCGGCGTCCAGAGCCGCCTGCTTCGCCGTGATCTTGTCGCCCATAAGGCGGATCGTCTCCGGCCTCGGGCCGATGAACACGAGATCATGCGCCTCCACGATCTCGGCGAAGCGCGCGTTCTCCGACAGGAAACCGTAGCCCGGATGGATCGCCTGCGCGCCCGTCACCTCGGCGGCGGCGATGATGGAGGGGGCGTGGAGATAGCTGCGTCCCGCCGGCGGCGGGCCGATGCAGACGCTTTCATCCGCCAGCCGGACATGCATCGCGTCGCGATCGGCTTCGGAATGCACCGCAACGGTGCGGATGCCCATTTCCTGGCAGGCGCGGTGGATGCGAAGCGCGATCTCGCCGCGATTGGCGATGAGGATTTTCTCGAACATGAGCGCGGGTCCGCCGGCGTCAGGAGATGATGAAGAGCGCTTCGCCGTATTCCACCGGCTGGCTGTCCTCCACGAGCAGTTCGCGCAGCACGCCGGATTTCGGGGCCGTGATCGGGTTGAAGGTTTTCATGGCCTCGACCAGCAGAATGGTCTCGCCTTCCTTCACGCTGTCGCCGGCG
Source organism: uncultured Caulobacterales bacterium (assembly GCA_964561235.1). Lineage (GTDB taxonomy): Bacteria > Pseudomonadota > Alphaproteobacteria > Caulobacterales > Maricaulaceae > JBCBSP01. The sequence goes on along the minus strand of CAZLOV010000047.1, from coordinate 6,598 downwards.
TTCTTGAAGGCGGGGCTTTCCGGGTTCGGGCGCAGATACACGGTGCCGACCATCGGCGAGGTGACCGCGCCGGGATGGCTTTTCGAATCAGCAGCGCCGACCGCGGCGGGTGTTTCCGGCGGCTGCTGGGACACCGGCGCAGGCGCCGCCGCCGCGGGGGCCGGTGCGGAGACCGGCGTTGCGACATGAACCGGCCCGCTCATGATTTCGCGCGCGACGCGGATGCGAAGGTCGTCGCGCTCCACCTCGATCTCGGTCAGTTCGGTATCCTTGAGGATGCCGGCGAGTTCGCGCACGAGCGCCGCGTCGATCTTCGGGCCGGAGGTGTTGGAGGGCATGGGGTCTGAACCTTTGTCCTGGTCTGTCCTGTCGCGGGCGCGCTGGCCGGGCTAGGCGCGCGCCCTGATGAGGCCGATCGCCGCGTCCACGGCGAGGAGATAGCCCGCCGCGCCGAGGCCGCTGATGAGCCCGTCGGCGGCGAGGGTCACATAGGAATGCGCGCGGAACGCCTCGCGCGCGGCAGGTTGGGAAAGATGCACCTCCACCTTCGGAACCGCCAGCGCCTTGAGCGCATCATGCAGCGCAATGGAGGTATGGCCGTAGGCGCCCGGATTGATCACCAGCGCAGCCGCCGCCTCGCGCGCTTCCTGGATCCAGTCGACCAGGACGCCTTCGTGATTGGTCTGGCGGAAGTCCACCGTGAGGCCCTGCGCCTCGGCGCGCGTGCGGCAGGCGGCTTCAAGATCGGCAAGCGTTTCGCGGCCGTAGATCTCCGGTTCGCGCACGCCCAGCAGGTTCAGATTGGGTCCGTTGAGAATGAAGAGCGGCCGGTCCATGAAGCCTGCGGCAGCAGCTGAACTTGAAAACGCGCCGGCGCAGCGCGCCGGATGCGCCCTGCGCCTTGACGCGCGGCTCCGGTTCTACGACGTGAATACGGAACCAAACAAGCGATGAAGACCGTGAACGCTTCGCAGATCACCATTCAGCTCAACGGCGAGCCGCGCGAGATCCCGGCCGGGCTTTCCCTTCGCGGGCTTCTGGAGACGCTCGCGCTTGACCCGCGCAAGGTCGCCGTCGAACGCAATCTGGAAATCGCCCCGCGCTCAGCCTACGAGACCATCGGCGTCGAGCCCGGCGACCGGCTCGAGATCGTTCATTTCGTTGGAGGCGGCTAAACGGAGCTGTCGGCGCGCACGCGCAGCACCACGAGAACCGCGATACAGACGACGCCGCCGATGAAAAGCGGCAGCTGATCGCCCGGCGCCTCGCCTTCATAGACGCGCCAGCCGGCATAGCCGAACAGAGCGGCGGCTACGAGGAGCAGAATGGCTGTGATCACCTGGCGAAAGCCGAGCATGGGGTTAGCCCCATCTCCTGTTTCAACCATACAATTATAATGGATCGAAGCTTCTGATGCGAGATAATGCAACGCACGATCCGCTGGTCGTCGCCGGCCGGCATTTCACGTCCCGCCTCATCATCGGCACGGGCAAGTACGCCTCCTACGCCCAGAACGCACAAGCCCTTGCAGCCTCGGGCGCGGAGATCATCACCGTCGCGCTGCGCCGCGTGAACCTCTCCGATCCGGGCCAGGAGCGGCTCGTCGACCATATCGATCCGGAAAAGGTTGTCTTCCTGCCCAACACCGCGGGCTGCTTTACCGGGGAGGACGCCGTGCGCACGCTGCGCCTGGCGCGCGAGGCTGGCGGATGGAACCTTGTGAAGCTGGAGGTGCTGTCCGACCCGAAGCATCTCTACCCCGACATGGCCGAGACGGTGCGCGCCGCCGAATTGCTCATCCGGGACGGTTTCGAGGTGATGGTCTACTGCTCTGACGATCCGGTCTTCGCCAAGCGGCTGGAGGAAATCGGATGCTGCGCGATCATGCCGCTGGGCGCGCCGATTGGCTCGGGTCTCGGCATCCAGAACCCGGTGAACATCCGGCTCATCGTCGAGGAGGCGAAGGTTCCCGTCATCGTCGACGCAGGGGTCGGCACGGCCTCCGACGCAGCCGTGGCGATGGAGCTGGGATGTGACGGGGTGCTCATGAACACCGCCATCGCCGAGGCGAAGGATCCGGTGCGGATGGCTGTCGCGATGAAGCACGCCGTAATCGCCGGACGGGAGGCCTACCTCGCCGGGCGCATGCCGAAGAAGCGTTACGCCGATCCCTCAAGCCCGCTGGCCGGCCTGATCTGACCGGCCGCAGGCGTCGTCATGAGGCGTCTTCAAGACCGCGTGCGACGAGCTGATTGAGCCGTCCGATATCCGCGCCTGAGACGACCTCGCCATTGATCACGAAGAAGGGCGTGCCCGTGACGTTCAGCTGGCGGCCGAGATCGCGCACGTCGGCGAGATGGGCGCTGACGGCTTCGTCGGCGGCCGCCGCGCGAACCTCGGCGGGATCGAGGCCGAGGTCAGCGGCGATCTGGTCGATCCGCTGAGCGGTGAGGGGGCCGGAGGCCTCGAACAGCGCGTTGTGGAAGTCCAGATACTGCTCCGGCGCTATGGCGTGCACGCCAAGGGCTGCGCGGGCGGCTTCGCGGCTTTCGGCGCTGAGGACCGGATACTCCTTCATGACGAAGCGCACCCGGTCGCCATGCTGAGCCAGCGTGGCGCGCAGCCAGTCGTTCGTCTGGCGGCAGAAGCCGCACTTGTAGTCGAAGAACTCCACGATCTCGACGGCGGGCTCGGCCGGCGCGCCAATGACGGGATCGCGCGGATCGTTCACCAGAGCGGCGAGATTGGCCTCCACGGCCTCTTGCTGCGCCCGCCGCTCGCGTTCGATCGCGCGCATCTGCAGCTCGATCAGGGCCTCCTCGATGATCTCGGGGTTCTCGAGGATGTATGCGCGCACGATCTCCTCGATCTGCTCGCGGCCGGGATCAGCGACATCTTGCGCGGCGCTCGGCTCGCCGCAGGCGGAAAGGACGGCTGCCGCCGCGGTCAGGGGGATCAGGATGGCGCGCGGCATGACGGCTCCGGAAACAATGTGGATCTCATGGGATGGGTTCAGCGTCCGCCGGTGCGCTGGCGGCGTTCTTCTTGCCAGCGGCGCAGCTCTTGCGGGCTGGGCTGGCTGACGGCGATCAGTTCGCTGGCGCGGATATAGGCGGGCGTGCCTTCTTGAAGCTCCGCGCGTGCGCGCTGGGCGAAATTCCACGCATCGACCCGGTTGCCCGTGTGATAGGCGCGCTCGGCGGTGGCGAGCTCGGCGAGCGCGGTCTCGCCAAGGGCCTGATGGGCCAGCGAGAGCTGATACCAGCCATAGGCGTTTTGCGAATCCCGGGTCAACGCGAAGCTGAGATGGGTTTTGGCCTCCTCGACATTGGCCTCGCCGCCTGCGGCGATCAGCGAGGCGGCGAGGTTGATGCGGATCAGCTCGGCCTCCGGCATCAGCTCCACGGCGCGCCTGTAGGGCGCAATGCTGTCCTCGATGCTGCCGCTCTCGTAGAGCATCTGTCCGTCGAGCTCATGGAAGAACGGATTGTCCGGCTCGTCTGCGAGCAGCGTTGCGATCTCCTCGCGCGCGCGGTCGAAGCGGCCCTGCTTGTAGAAGGCGACCGTGCGGGCGTAGCGCGCAGGCAGGCTCGTATCCGTCGGCGGAAAGCGGTCGAACGTCTGCGCGGGCGGATAGAGGAAGCCGATGATCTTGCCCTGTATGCGGCGCAGCGTGGCGACTTCCTCCGGCGTGTCGCGCTCCTCCCAGTAGGGCGAGGCTTCCGCGCGCCGGCGCATTGCGGCGATCCGGTCGGCCGACAGCGGGTGCGATCGGAAATACTCCATGCGGCGTTGCCGGGAGAGGACTTCCTGATAGCGGAAGCGTTCAAAGGTCTCGATGAGGCCGATCGCGCTCTGCCCGGTCGCCTCCAGATAGGACAGCGCAGCCTGGTCGGCGCTGGCTTCCTGGGTGCGGGAATAGGCAAGGAAATCCAGCGTCGCGAACTGCGGGCCGGAGGCGATGATCGCCGCGCCCGCCGCGCCTTCGCCGGCAAGCGCGGCGATCAGACCCAGTCCGACGGTCGCCGCCATCGTGGCCATTGCGCCGCGCTGGGCGTCCTGCGAACGCGCGATGTGCGCGCCGGCGATATGCCCGATTTCGTGGGCGATGACGCCCTTTATCTCGGCGGGCTGGTCGGCGATCACGATCGCGCCGGTGTGCATGAAGATGTTCTGTCCGCCCGTGACGAACGCGTTGAAGCTGTCGTCGCTGATCAGATAGAAATCGACCGCATCGACCTCGAGCCCCGCGGCTTCGATCAGCGGGTCGGCGTAACCGCGCATGACCGCTTCGATTTCAGTGTCGCGGATCAGGCCCTGCGCGCGCGCATCCGCGCCCGGAAGCGCGTTCAGGGCGAGGACGGCGCCGATGGCGAGACCGGCGGCGGTGCGGACGAAACGGCGCATGGCGCTCCTTCGCGTGTCAGCGCTCCCCCAGTGAGCAGGATAACATGGCCGCGGCGGCGCGCCACGACGCCGTCAGCAGCCAGCCTGACGGCGTCGTGATCGCAAACGGCTCAGCCCAGACCGAAAATCTTGCCCGAGCGCTGCCACCAGCCGCGCTTGCGCGGACGGTCTCCGGCCCCGGCGTCGTCCGGCTCCGGTTCGGGCGCCGCCGCAGGTTCCGGCGCCGGCTCGGGCTCCGCCTGCGGTTCGGGCTCCGGCTGCGGTTCGGGCGCGGCTGCGTCTTGCGGCGCATCAGCCTCCGGTTCCGCCTTTTTCCGGGTCCGGCGGCGCCTGGGCTTCTCATCGGCCTCGGGCGCAGCTTCGGTCTCCGCTTCAGCGCTGACTGCGGCGCCGGACGCTTCGGGCTCGGCTTTCTTGCGGGTGCGGCGGCGCTTGGGCTTGGGGGCGTCGTCTGCAGCCACAGCGGTCTCGGCGTCGGTCTCCGATGACGCCGCCGCCTCTGTACCGGCGCCGGCGGGTTCAGCGCGCTTCCGGCGGCGGCGCTTCGGCGGGGACGCCGCCTCGGCTCCGGCCTCGGCGTCATCCGCCCCGATCGGAGCAGGCTCAGACTCCGGCTCGATGACGGCGAGAACGTCAGGCGCGTCGACTTCTTCGGGCTGACCGCCGTCGGCTGGCGGCGCTTCCGCCTCAGCCTCCATGTCCGCCTCGTCCGGCCCGCTGTTTTCGGCCTGGGCGTCGGCGTCGTCCCCGCCGTTTCGGCGGCGGCGGCCACGGCCCCCGCGGCGGCCCCGGCGCCGGCGCTTTTTCGATTTGCCGTCTTCGTCGAGTTCCGCGCCGGCTTCAGGACGGTCCTCGCCGCCGTCGCCGTCTTCATCGTCCTCGTCCGACGCTTCGGCCGCCTGCGCCGTTTCGGCGTGCGCCGGCGCCGGGTCGTCGGCGCCGTTGCGCCGGCGATTGCGCCCGCCGCGGCGGCTGCGCCGGCGCGGCGAGGGTTCCTCACGCGTCTCGATCTCGTCGTCTTCCGCCTCGTCGGCCTCCTCGTCGAGATCGTCGTCGGTTTCGCTGTCGAGCACTTCGGCGGGTTCGGTAACCACGCGCGAGACGGCGGCGTCCGCGACCGCACGAGCGGCCTCCCGGCGCGTCTCAAGGCGGTCGAGGCGGCAGTCCGGCCGGCTGAGATCATTGTCGGCGGCGACGATGATCTTCATCTCGTAACGCTCTTCGATGGCGCGCAGATGCTCGCGCTTCTCGTTGAGGAGATAAAGCGCGACTTCCGGCGCGCAGGCGAGGCTGACGCGGGCCGCCTTGCCCTTGGCGCCTTCCTCTTCAAGCGCGCGCAGGGCGACAAGCGCGCTGGACTCCACCGAACGGATATGGCCCGCGCCGCCGCAATGGGGGCAGGGCAGGGTGGAGCCCTCGATAAGGCTGGTGCGCCGGCGCTGGCGGGAGATCTCCATCAGGCCGAACTGGGAGATCCGGCCGACCTGGATGCGCGCGCGGTCCTTCTTGAGGACGTCCTTCATCTTCTTTTCGACGGCGCGGACGTTCTTGTTCTCGTCCATGTCGATGAAGTCGATGACCAGCAGGCCTGCGAGATCGCGAAGGCGCATCTGACGGGCGACTTCCTCGGCCGCCTCCAGATTCGTGCGCAGCGCGGTCTGCTCGATATTGCGTTCCTTGGTCGAGCGGCCGGAGTTCACGTCGATGGAAACCAGCGCCTCGGTCGGGTTGATGACGATGTAGCCGCCCGACTTCAGTTGCGCGGTCGGCGAATAGATCGCCTCGAGCTGGCCTTCCACCTGGTGACGCAGGAAGAGCGGCTCGTTATCCCTGAAATGCTTCACCTTCTTGGCGTGGCTGGGCATCAGCATGCGTATGAAGGCCTTCGCCTCCTTGTAGGCCTCGTCGCCTTCGACGAGCACCTCCTCGATGTCCTTGTCGTAGAGATCGCGGATGGCGCGCTTGACGAGATTGCCTTCCTCGTAAATCAGCGCCGGCGCGCTGGATTTCAGCGTCTGCTCGCGGATCGTCTCCCACAGGCGCACAAGGTACTCGTAGTCCCGCTTGATCTCCGCCTTGGTGCGCGCAGCGCCGGCGGTGCGGATGATCAGGCCGATGCCGGCGGGCACCTTCAGTTCGGCGACGGCTTCCTTGAGGCGGCGGCGGTCGGCGGCGTTGGTGATCTTGCGGC
>CAZLOV010000046.1:0-15617 GCA_964561235.1 uncultured Caulobacterales bacterium | reverse complement strand
CTCGCGGGGCTGGTCGCGGCGCCCACCGGCGTCGAGCACGGCACGGTGACGGCGGTCGCCTCGGGCCGGCCCTTCGAGATCACCACATTGCGCAGGGATGTCGAGACGCACGGCCGGCGCGCGGTCGTGGCGTTCACCGACGACTGGAACGCGGATGCGCAGCGGCGCGATTTCCGGCTCAACGCGATCTACGCCGACCGGGACGGCGCGCTGTTCGATCCGCAGAACGGCGTTGCGGACGCGCTCGCCGGCCGGATCGTCTTCATCGGCGACGCGCGCGAGCGCCTGCGCGAGGATTTTCTGCGCATCCTGCGCTTTTACCGTTTCAACGCCTGGTACGGCGCCGGGCCGGTGGATGCGGCGGGACACGCCGCCTGCCTCGCGGAAAAGGCGGGGTTGAAAACGCTTTCCGCCGAGCGGGTCTGGAAGGAGCTCAAGCGCCTTCTCGCCGCGCCCGATCCCGCTTCTGTGATCGAAACGATGCAGAAGGGACACGTTCTTGAGCTTCTCTTGCCGGGCGAACTCGACTTACAGAAATTGTTAAGGTTAGTTAAACTCGACGGAAAGCGCGCCGCAGCCCCGGATCCTCTCATCCGCATCGCGGCGCTGACGGCGGGGCCGTGCGGAGATGCGCGCGCCGCAGAACGAGGGAGCGATTTGGGCGCGCTGCAGGACGCCATGCGCTTGTCGAAGGCCGAGGCGGGCCGGCTGTCCGGCTTCGCCGCCGCCTGCGGGGCGAAACTGGACGACGGACCGGCGCGGCGCGCCGCGTTCTATGCGTACGGCGCGGACGGCGTGTGCGGCGCGGCCCGGCTGATGGAGGCCGAAGGCGCGCTCGGCGCGGCGGCGGCGGACAGGGTGCTGGAAGAGGCGGCGCGCTGGGAGCGCCCGGTCTTTCCGGTGCGCGCGAAGGATTTGATCGCCCGCGGGGCCGAACCCGGTCCGGCCCTTGGCGCGATCTTGAAACGGCTCGAGGCGGAGTGGATCGCCTCGGACTTTGCAGCGTCGCGCGACGCGCTTCTGGCGCGGGCGGGACTTGAGGGAGGGGAGGCATGAGCGCGATCGACGTGTTTTCGCTGCGCTACCGCGCGCGGATCGGATCGCGTCAGTTCGACCGCGAGCTATTCCTGCACGACTATCCGGTCGTGGAGACGGAATACCGCCGCGTGGACGAAACCTCGGGCTTCCTCTTCGAATTGCATTTCCGCGAGGAGCAGCGGCTGCGCGAGCAGGCCTGGCGCACGGTTGAGAACGCCAACGGCCGCCATGTCGCGCGCGACCTGTTGCGCAAGGCGCGCGCCTTGCTGGCCGATCTCTACGGACAGTCGCGGCGCATCCATCCGCGCGACCTGCACCGTTTCGCCACGCAGATCATCGAGCACGACGTCGCCTGGCTCTTCCGCCGGGCCGAGCCGGGCCAGGCCGGCCCCCGCATCCCTGAGCCGTTCTCCGAGTACGAGGACTCCAAACGCCATCCCGAGCGCGAGCGCTTCATCCTCGCCTCCAACGTGGTGGTTTTCGACTTCATCGAGGCGTTCTTCGACCTCCTGCCCTCCGACGAGCAGCTGGAGTTCAGCCGGGACCTCAACCACCGCCTGAACTCATCGGGTTCGCCCTGGTTCTTCCAGCTGGGCCGCTGGCGGCGCGACGACTGGCCGCGCGAGCGCGACGGCCAGTTCGACATGATCCTCTTCTCGCTGCGCGAGCGCGTGGAGGAGGAGCGCCAGCGCGAGCGCAACCGCGCCCAGCAGGCCGACGTCGCCGCCCAGGACGCCGACGGCGCCTATGAGGAAATCGGCGAGCGGCTCGAACATATCGAGGAGCGCTCGCAGGAGACCTCGCGCGCCGTGGAGCTCGCAGCGGAGCTGCTTTTCAACGCCGACCGGCTTTTGAACTCCGACCTGCTCTCGCCCAGCGTGCGCCACGAGGCCGCCGTGGGCGAGGCGCGCGCGGCCCTGGATCTCTGCCTTCAGCATTTCTCCGGCGCGGCCTACGGCCCGTTCATCGACGTCGAACGCGCCAGGGACGACCGGCGCGGCGGTCTGTTCGGACGGACGGAAAAGCCGCGCGTGACGGTCTCCGACCAGCGTCTGACCAGCCATGAAGCCGCCGCCGTGCGCATCCGCCAGATCGGCCAGGCGCTCAGCGAGGGCGGTCACGGGATCAAGGGCGAGGAGCGCCGCCGGCTGCTCATGCGCGCGCCGTTGGCGGAGTTCATGCTGCGCCTGACCCTGTTCGGGGTGGAGGCGAACGTGCAGGACGTCGACGAGGATTTCGACGGCCGCAACGACGTGAAGGTCGAGATCAAGAAGGAGGTTGCGGCCTATTCCGCCGCCAGCGCGGGCGACGGCTCGCTGCATCTCGGCGCGAAGGGCTTCTCCCACCACGCCGGCGGGGTGAAGCTGCCGCTCAGCCTCAAGCGGCCGGAAACCGCCCGCCTTGCGGTGGAGACGCTCGCCAAGCTCTGTCTCTACGCCACCGGCGCGCGCGTGACCGACGAGTTCGCCCAGCCTGGAAGCTTCGATCCCATGACCGGGCCCGTCCATCCGCGCGCCGGCGACATGGAGCGTCAGCGCAGGCGCGCCCAGCTGTTGATGGGCGTGTTCCTGCTGATGCTGACCGCAGCCTCGCTGGGCTCCGCCTTCCTGCTCGGCGCGCTCTTCGGCCCCGGTGTCCTACCCGGGCTCTAGCCCTTTACGGCCATTTCGCCTCAGGCGGCATGGAGGACAGGATGGAGGTCACGTTGCCGCCTGTCTCCAGTCCGAATTTCGTGCCGCGGTCATACAGCAGGTTGAACTCCGCATAGCGTCCGCGCTGGATGAGCTGCTCCTCGCGGTCGTCCTCCGTCCAGGGCTGGTCCATGCGGCCGCGCAGGATGCGCGGATAGACCTCGAGGAAGGCTTCGCCGACATCGCGTGTGAGGGCGAAATCCGCCTCCGGATCGCCGCTCTCGAAATGGTCGTAGAAGATCCCGCCGATCCCGCGCGGTTCGCCGCGGTGTTTCAGCCAGAAATATTCATCGCACTCCGCCTTGAAGCGCGGGTAGTAGCCCGGATCGTGCCGGTCGCAGGCGGCCCGGGCGGCCGCGTGAAACGTCCGCGCATCCTCGAAGTCCTCGCTGCGCTGGTAGGTCTGGGTCGGATTGAGATCCATGCCGCCGCCGAACCAGCCCGCCGTCGTCTCGATGCGCCGGGTGTTCATGTGCGCCGCGGGCATGTGCGGATTGCGCAGGTGCGCGATCAGCGAGATGCCGGTTGCAAAGAAGCGCGGATCCTCCGCTGCGCCCTTCACCCGCTTGGCGAATTCGGGGCTGAAGGTTCCGTAGACCGTGGAGACGTGCACGCCCACCTTCTCGAAAACGCGTCCGCGCATCATGCCCATGACGCCGCCGCCGAGATCCTCGCCGTCCTCGCCGCGGCTCCAGGGCGTCAGCTCGAAGCGGCCGGGCTCGCCGGGATAGAGCGATGCGGGCGCATCGTCCTCGATGGCTTCGAACGCCGCGCAGATGCGGTCGCGCAGGGTTGCAAACCAGCGCTGCGCGCGCTCGCGCATCGGGGCGTCGGTCTCGGCCGGGGCGGGGTAGGGGTCAGCGGTCATGGAAGCGGCGTCTCGCGTGAACATCAGGGGTGCTGATCAAAGGACGCCGCGCCGTCCGAGACAAGGTGTTGAAGGATTTGTCTTCACCGCGGCGGATTTGTAGTGTCCGCCGCCTGTCGCTTCTTGGCTCCGGAAACGCCCCGTTGATCACCGCCGTACAGGATCCGCTCGCCGATCTGCGCCGCGCGCGAGAACGCGGCCAGATGCTCGCCGTTTCGGTGCGCGCGCGCGAACTGATCAACGCCGCGCCGCCGCTGGGGGCGGGCTGGGCGGAGATCGCCGCCGCCCTCATCGAGATCGGCGACGACGTGGCGGCGCGCGCGGCCGCCGAATTGCTCACCGAGGCCGAGCCGCGCCGGATGGAAAGCTGGCTGTGGCTGGCCGCCGCCGACGCCGCCCTTGGCCGCCACGAGGAAGCCTGGAAGACCGTCAACCGTTTGCGCATGGGCTCGCCGGAGGACGCCGGCCTTGCAAGGCGCGCGGGCCGCCATCTGCTGGATCTGGCGCGCGAGGAGGAGGCCGAGGCGATGTATCGCACGGCCCTCGCGCTTGAGCCCGGCGACGCTGCGGCCTGGGAAGGGTTTGTGGAGGCGCGCGTCCTCAAGCGCGGCGACGAGGAGCTCGCCCAGCTCGAACAGGCGCGGCTCAACATGCGCGAGACCGACCCGCTGCAGGAGCGAGGGATCATCGCCTATGCGCTCGCCCGCGCCTATGAAGCCTCGGGAGAGGACGATCTCGCCGCGCGCCGCGCCACCGAAGGCGCAGCCCTCATGGCGCGCGGGTCGGATTTCGACGTCTCCGCGCATGAACGCGCCGTGGATGCGTTGCTGGAGACCTATGACGAGAGCTTTTTCGGCGCCAATGACGAAGCCGGGCTGATCGACGGTCGTCCGGTGTTCGTCACCGCGCCGCCGAGCCATGGCGCAAGCTGGCTGAGCCGCGTGCTCTGCGCGGACCGGAACGCGGCGGGTCTCGACCGCAAGAACGCGCTGTTCTGGCTGGCCGCCAATCCGCTGGGCGACCAGACGACCGAGGACCTGCACCGCGCGCTCAGCCTGCCGGGCCCGGAAAACCCGCTCGCCGAAGTGGGCCGCGCCTACGTCGCCTATGTCACCGAGCGCACCGGAGCGGACGTGCGGCGCTGGATCGATCCGTCCTCGCTCAACGAGCTGGCGGGCGGTTCGATCGGGCTGGCCCTGCCGGCGGCGCGCATGATCATCCTTGAGCGGGACGTGCGCGATGCGGCCTGGTCGATCTTCGCCCGCCGTTTCCGGAAGGCGCGCCACTGGACCTACGAGGCCGACACGATCGCGCGCGTGCTCGCCTGCCACAGGCGGCTCATCGACCGCTGGCGCGCGCTGTTTCCCGACCGGCTTCTCACCGTGCGCTACGAGGATCTCTGCGAGCGCACCGAAGACGAAGTGCGGCGCATCGCATTCTTCGCCGGCGTGGACGTGGAGGCCGCCGTGGCGGAGGCGTGGACGCGCCAGACGGCGCTGCGCAAGGATCCGCCCGCCGCGCACCGGCGCGCCGGCAAGTGGTTCCAGCCGCTCGAGGAGGCGCTGGAGCGCGCCGGTCTGATCTAGCCCGCCGCGCCCTGCCGCGCGGCCTCGCCAAGCGCGATCGCCGCTGCGGCGATCACATTGAGCGAGCGGGCCTCGCTTGCGATCGGGATCACCAGGCGCGCCTCGGCGCGTGCATGGACATCCGGCGGCGCTCCGGCGCTTTCCGATCCCAGCAGGATCCTGTCGCTGCGTCTGAAATCGAAATCCCAGACACGCTGGTCGCCCGCAGTGGTCAGCAGGATGATGCGGCCGGGCTCCGCGGCGAACGCCTCGAAGCTTCGATGACGGACAATGTCGGCGGCGCCCCCGTAATCCATCGCCGCACGGCGAAGCCCCTTGTCAGTCAGGGGGAAGGCGCACGGCTCGACCACGTCGACGCCCGCCGAGAAGCAGCGCGCCAGGCGCAGGCCGGCGCCGAGGTTCTGCGGAATATCCGGTTGAAAAAAAGCGAGGCGCACTCTAATCCCGCCAGCAGCAGCCCATCCTGCGTCCTATTGCGCCGCCTGCGACGCTCGGACGCAACTGCCGGGCCGCCCCGTGCGCTATGTCCCCCGGGTGACGGGTCGCCTTCGGCGGCGATCCTCCCGTGATTTCCCGCCCGTCCGATCCATATCCGGATCGGTCGAGGCCGAACCAAGAGGTCGAGCGGTGAGCGAAACGACGTCTGATACCGAAGTCCACGGCGAAGAACCTTCCCGGCGCGATTTCATCCACATCGCAACGATCGGCACCGCCGCAGTCGGCGGGGCCTTCGCCCTTTGGCCGTTCATCGACCAGATGAACCCGGCTGCGGATACGCTGGCGCTGGCCTCCATCCGCACCTCGATCGCCGACATCGCCGAAGGCGAACAGGTCACGGTGATGTGGCGCGGCGGACCGGTGTTCATCCGCAACCGCACCGCCGCCGAGGTCGAGGAGGCTGCAGCCCTTGACGTCTCCGCGCTGCCCGATCGCGACGCGCGCAATGAAAATCTCGGCTCGGCCCCGGCCACCGACGCCAACCGGTCGGCGATGTCGGCGGGCCTGCGCGAAGGCGTGACGGTCGACGACGCCACGCGGTCGAAATTCATCGTCATGAAGGCGAACTGCACCCATCTCGGCTGCGTGCCGGTGGGCGAATCCGGCGACTATGACGGCTGGTTCTGCCCGTGCCATGGCTCGCACTACGACCAGGCGGGCCGGATCCGCCGCGGTCCTGCGCCGGAGAACCTTCACATCCCGCCGTACGAATTCGTGACGGCGTCGACCATCCAGATCGGCTGACGAGGCAAGCACTCATGAGCGGACCTTCCACCTACAATCCCAAGACCGGGATCGAACGCTGGATCGACGAGCGCCTGCCGATCGTCCGGCTGGGCTATGACAGCTTCGTGGACTTCCCCACGCCGCGGAACCTGAACTACTGGTACACGTTCGGCGGCATCCTGGCCGTGTGCCTGATGATCCAGATCGTCACCGGCGTCGTGCTGGCGATGCATTACGTGCCGCACGTCGACTATGCGTTCTCGAGCGTCGAGCGCATCGACCGCGACGTGAACTTCGGCTGGCTGCTGCGCAGCGTGCACGCCAACGGCGCGTCGATGTTCTTCCTGGCGGTCTATCTGCACATGTTCCGGGGGCTGTACTACGGCTCCTACAAGGCGCCGCGCGAGCTTTTGTGGATCCTCGGCGTTATCATCTTCGTGCTCATGATGGCCGCCGCCTTCCTCGGCTACACCCTGCCGTGGGGCCAGATGTCGTTCTGGGGCGCGACCGTGATCACCAACCTGCTGGGCGCGTTCCCGATCATCGGCGGGCCGATCACCGAATGGCTCTGGGGCGGCTTCTCCGTCGGCAACGCGACGCTGAACCGGTTCTTCTCGCTGCACTACCTCATCCCGTTCATCATCGCGGGCGTGGTGGCGCTGCACATCTGGGCGCTGCACGTGCCGGGCAACAACAACCCGACCGGCATCAGCGTGAAGAGCGAGCGCGATACGCTGCCCTTCCACCCGTATTATACGGTCAAGGACGCCTTCGCGATCGTGGTGTTCATGCTGCTGTTCGCGTTCTTCGTGTTCTACTGGCCCGACGCGCTCGGCCATGCCGACAACTACATCCCGGCCGACCCGCTGGTGACGCCCCCGCACATCGTCCCGGAATGGTACCTTCTGCCGTTCTACGCGATCCTGCGCGCGGTGCCGGACAAGGTCATGGGCGTGGTGCTCATGTTCGCCTCGATCGGCGTGCTCGCGGTCCTGCCCTGGCTGGACACCTCCAAGGTGCGCTCCATGCGCTACCGTCCGCTGGCGCGCTGGTTCTTCGCGTTCTTCGTGGTGGCGTGCCTGGGCCTGTCCTGGTGCGGCGCGGCGCTGCCGGACGATCCCGTTCCGGGTCTCGGCGCCATCGGCGTGGACTTCCTGCTGATGGGCCGCGTGCTCACGATCTACTATTTCGCGTACTTCCTCGTGATCCTGCCCGTGCTGGGCTTCATCGAGAAGCCGAAGCCGCGGCCCGCCTCCATCGAGGCGAGCGTGCTGGGCGATCGCGAAAGCGGCCGCGAGACGCCTTCGGGCGCTCAGCCGGCCCCGGCCGAATAAGGGAGCGAAAGGACATCATGATCCGCACCCTCACGCGCGTTCTCGCCACCGGCCTGGCGGCGGCCTCCTTCGCCGCGGCTCCGGCCCTCGCGGCGGAGAAAGCGAAAAAACCCGAAGAGCATGTCTGGGCGTTCGAAGGACCGTTCGGCACGTTCGACCGCGCGGCCATGCAGCGCGGCTTCCAGGTCTACCAGCAGGTCTGCGCGGCCTGTCACGGTCTGGAATATGTCGACTTCCGCCATCTCGGTCAGGAAGGCGGGCCGTTCTTCATGGACGAGTACGCCAACCCGAACGACAACCCGGTCATCCGCCAGATCGCCTCGGAATACACCGTCACCGACGGCCCGGACGATTTCGGCGAGATGTTCGAACGGGAAGGCCGGCCGTCCGACACGATCCCGAGCCCGTATCCGAACGAGCAGGCCGCGCGCGCGGCCAATGGCGGCGCCTATCCGCCGGACCTCTCGGTCATCGTCAAGGCGCGCAAGGGCGGGACCGAGTATCTGCGCTCGCTTCTGCTCGGCTATGAATACGAGCCGCCGGAGGATCTCGATATCCGCCCGGGCCTTTACTACAACCCGTACTTCCCCGGCGGGCTGATCGCCATGCCGCCGCAGCTGCGCGAAGGCATCGTCGAATACGCCGACGGCACCCCCGCCACGCCCGAACAGATGGCCCACGATCTGGGCTCGTTCCTGACCTGGGCCGCGGAGCCCCACATGGAGGCGCGCAAGCGCATGGGCCTGATGGTCATGATCTATCTGACCATCCTCTCGGTCCTGCTCTGGCTCGCCTACCGCCAGGTGTGGTCGAAGGTGAAGCACTAGGCTTCGGCCGCATTTCGATGCGACGGCGCGGCCGTCCGGGAGACCGGGCGGCCGCTTCGCGTTTCACAAGCCTGCAACCCGCCTTGCCGGCGGCCGCCGGGGCGTTTCATATGCGCGCTTTCAGACAAGGCGGGAGCGCGGCATGAGCAAATGGGTTCTGGGCATTATCGGCGGATCGGGCCTCTATGCGCTTGAGGGCCTGGAAGACGTCCGCCGCGAGACCGTCCAGACCCCCTGGGGCGCGCCGTCGGGTCCGCTGGTGCGCGGGCGCTTCGCCGGCGTGGATCTGGTCTTCCTGCCGCGCCATGGCGAACACCACGCCATCCCGCCGTCCGAGATCAACTATCGCGCCAATATCGACGCGCTCAAGCGCGCGGGCGTGACCGACATCCTGTCGCTGTCGGCGTGCGGGTCCTATCGCGAGGACCTGCCTCCGGGAGCCTTCGTGGCGGTGGACCAGTTCGTCGACCGCACGCTTGCGCGCCCGCGCTCCTTTTTCGGAACCGGCTGCGTGGCGCATGTCTCCATGGCCGAGCCGGTATGCGCGCGCCTGTCGAAGCTCGCCGCGGAAAGCGCGCGCGCGGCCGGCGCCGCGCCGGTGGTCGAGGGCGGAACCTATCTCGCCATGGAAGGCCCGCAATTCTCCTCCCGCGCGGAGAGCCGGCTGTTCAAGGCGCAGGGCATGGACGTCGTCGGCATGACCAACCTGCCCGAAGCCCGTCTCGCGCGTGAGGCCGAACTTCCCTACGCTTCCATCGCGATGGTGACCGATTACGACGCCTGGAGCCTGGACGAGGCTCATGTGGAGGTCTCCAACGTGCTCGCCGTGCTGCAGTCGAACGCCGCCACGGCGCGCAGGCTTGTGGCCGACCTCGCCGGGCGGCTCGCCGCGATGGCGCGCACGCCAAGCCCGCAGGGCATCGAAACCGTGCTGGATTTCGCGATGATCACCGCGCCCGCACACCGCGATCCGGCTTTGCTCGCAAAGCTCGATGCGGTCGCCGGCCGGGTGCTCTGAGGCGCTCTTTGGCCTCGCGCAACCGCGTCCGGTAGCCGATTTCGACCGAATTCGCGTGCTGTTCAGCCTCCCTGGGCTGAAGGGTTTGCCGCAATAAGCCATTGAAATAATTGGCGAAGCGCCGCACCATGCGCAACACAATTGCTCCAGACACGGAGCAATTGTAACATCACTGTCATGAAACAGCTGATCCCCCTTCTTGCGGCGGCGGCTGTCTGGGTTCCCGCCGCATCCGCGTCCGCACAGCCCGCCGATCAGGGCGTGCGGATCTTCTGCGAGGACGAAGCGCGCCCCGGGGCCTACTTCGTCAGCCGCGCGGCGGTGATTGAAACCGGCCGCAGGCTTGGCCATGAGGTGCTCGTCGCTTCCGGTCACACCTTCCGTTCGCGCGAAGGCGGTCTGCGCGACTGCACGGCGCGCACGGAGTTCAACTCGCGCGGCATCCGCCATGTCCGCCTGAGCGAGGATGGCGGCGACTGGGCGGTGGCCGTCACCACCAGCCGCTTCTCCGACCCGGTGCGGCGCTGGCGCATCCTCAATGACGCCGGCCGGCTCATCGCCATGGTCGAGCAGGGCGGCGAACTCACCCTCTATCCGGGCGATCCCGACGAGCGCCGCTGCCATGCGCGCGCGCCGGTCTCCGCGGAACAGGTGCGCCAGGGCGCGCCTGACGGGGCGTTCACCCACGACTGTCCGCAAGGCCCCGGCGCATCCGGTTCCCCGCTCTCGGCGGTGATCGACGGCGAGCGGCGTCTGGTTGCGATCTATGTCGGACGCTTGCGCGAGGCGGGCGTGGACGGAGAGCTCGGCGTGGCGCTGCCCATGGAGGGCCCTTTTGCGGTGGCCGTGCGCGACGCGCTCGGCGGCGGCTAGGCGCTTGCAAGATTAACAGCTTCGCGCAAGGCTCCGGGCTTTCCCGCTAAGCTGTGGCGTTCGCCCATGCCTGTTCTCCATATCGGCGATTATGCGCTGTCATCCTGGTCGATGCGGCCCTGGCTGGCGCTGACGGCCGCCGGCGTCGCATTCGAAACCCGGCTGATACCGCTTGATCAGCCCGAAACGCACGAGCGCCTGCGCGCGCTCACCCCGCTTGCGACGGTTCCGGTGCTCGAGCTGGAAAGCGGCGTTTACATCGCTGAGTCGCTGGCGATCTGCGAGTGGGCGGCGGAGCAGGCGCCGGGCCTGTGGCCGTCAAGCGCAGCCGTGCGCGCGCTGGCGCGCTCCGCCGCCGCCGCCATGGCGGCGGGGTTTGCAGCCCTGCGCCGGGACTTCCCCATGGAGCTGAGGCTGGCGGGCGAGCACCGCGAGGGTTCCGCACAAGCCTATGCGGATCTGAAGACGGCCGAGGCCCTGTGGGCCTGGTGCCGCGCCCAGGCGGCGCCGTTCAATCCGCCGCCGGGACCGTTCCTGTTCGGCGACTGGTCGATCGCCGATGCGATGTACACCCCCGTCGCCACCCGCGTGCGCACCTGGACGCTGGATGTCGACGGGGACTCGCAGGCCTATTGCGCCGCATTATTGTCCCATCCCGCCTTCCTCGAATGGGAATCCCGGGCGTTCCAGCCGGCTTCCTGAACCATCACAAGAGACCGCCCATGACCCGCGACTATATCAAGGCCGCGATCCGGACCATTCCGGATTATCCCAAGCCCGGCATCATGTTCCGCGACGTGACGACCCTGCTCAACGACGCCGGCGCGTTCCGCGCCGCTGTGGACGCGATGGTCTATCCCCACGCCGGCAAGAAGATCGACAAGGTCGCCGGCATCGAGGCGCGCGGCTTCATTCTCGGCGGGGCCGTGGCGCACCAGCTGTCCGTGGGCTTCGTGCCGATCCGCAAGAAGGGCAAGCTGCCTCACACCACGATAGGGCAGGCCTACGAGCTCGAATACGGCATCGACGAGGTCGAGATGCACACCGACGCCGTCGAGCCGGGCGAGCGCGTGCTGATCATTGACGACCTCATCGCAACAGGCGGCACGGCGGAAGCGGCGATCCTGCTTCTGCAGAAGGCCGGCGCGAAAGTGATCGGGTGCTCCTTCGTCATCGACCTGCCCGATCTTGGCGGGGCGAAGCGCATCGAGAACCACGGCGTGCCGGTCGCGAGCCTTGTCGCGTTCGAAGGAGAGTAAGGCGGGCCGGCCATGGCGCTGTGCGGCGCCGGTCGGGCTGAAAGGGAGGCATGAGCATGGCGGTTTCCACACGGGCGGCCCTTGTGCTGGCGGCCCTCGCATCGGCGCCGGCGGCGGCGTCCGGGCCGCCGGACATCCTGCCCCTGCGCGAACGCGCGGACATCATCGACCGCGTGCTGGAGGAGCGGCTCGACACCCTCATTCCGCGGATCATGCGCGAAGAGGGCGTCGACATGTGGGTGCTCATGGCGCGGGAGTATTTCGAGGAACCCGTCGTCGAGAGCATGCTGGATGCGCGCAGCATGGCCGCGCGGCGGCGCACGATCCTGATCTTTTTCGATCCCGGCGAAGGACGGCCCGTCGAACGTCTGACGGTCAGCCGCTACGGCCTCGGGGACCTGTTCGAGCCGGCCTGGGACCCGGACGAGGAGCCGGATCAGTGGCGCGCGGTCGCCGACATCATCGCCGAACGTGATCCGGCGGCCATCGCCGTGAACACGTCCGATCTCACCGCGTTCGGCGACGGCATGACGCACAGCCAGTATCAGGCGATGACGGCGGCGCTGCCGGACGCCTACGCGGCGCGCCTCGTCTCCGGAGAGCGCCTGGCGGTGCGCTGGCTGGAAACCCGCACGCCGGGCGAGCTCGCGCTCTATCCGGACGTGGTCCGCATCGCCCACGGTATCATGGCGCGCGCGTTTTCCCGCGAGGTCATCACTCCGGGGGAAACGACCCTGGAAGACGTCAGCTGGTGGTATCGCGACGAGCTGGCCCGGCTGGGGCTCAAGCCCTGGTTTCATCCCTCCATGGGCCTGCAGCGTCAGGGCGAAGAGGGGATGCTGCGCGGGGATGTGGTGATCCAGCCGGGCGATCTGCTCTGGACGGATTTCGGCATGACCTATCTGCGCCTCAACACCGACACCCAGCAGCTCGGCTACGTGCTCAAGCCCGGCGAGACCGCCGCGCCGGAAGGCCTGGTGCGCGGACTGGCGGCGACCAACCGCGTGCAGGACATCCTCGTCTCGCAATTCCAGACGGGCCGATCCGGCAACGAGGCCCTGCGGCTGACGCGCGAACAGGCGATCGCAGAGGGCCTGGACCCCTCCGTCTACACCCATCCCATCGGCCTGCACGGCCATGGCGCAGGCCCCGCCATCGGCTTCTGGGACAATCAGGAGGCGGATCCGCGCGGGGCCGGTCCGATCAACCCGGACACCGCCTGGGCGATCGAGCTGACCACGTTCGGCGCCGTGCCGGAATGGGGCGGACAGCGGGTGGATTTCCGCTCCGAGAAGAACGCGGTCTTCGACGGCGAGACCGTGCGCTATCTCGACGGCCGCCAGACCGAGCTCATCCTCATTCCTTCGGACGGCTGATCCGCGCGGCCGCCGCAGCGCCGATCATCCGCCCGCGCGGATGAAGGCGCGCACGTCCTCGGCGGTCTGCTCGATCGAGGGCTGGTGCAGGTACATCATGTGCCCTGCGCCATAGGAGCTGATCGTCACGCGGCGCGGATCATAGCCCGGCCGGTTGAAGGTCATCTCCGTGGCGAAGAAGGGCGTTGCGAGATCGTATATGCCGTTGGCCACAAAGACGCGCAGGTCCTGGTTCTGGCGCATGGCGCGCTCCAGCCAGGGCGACACGTTGACATAGGCGTTCTCGCCGCCGCCCGCGCCGGCGTTCCAGTTCCAGTCGCGCACGCCGCCCAGCGTGGTGTAGGGGGGCGTGATGTCCACCCCGATCGAGCGCGTGAAATAGTCGAGCATCGCGGCGGTGTAGGCGCCGTCGATCCCGTAGCCGGAAGGATCGCCCTCGGGGCTGTCGGAGATCGCATCCGGCTCCACCCCGGTGAAGCGCGCGTCGAACCGCCCGACCGAGAGGCCCTGGTCGCGCAGAAGCTCGGTGCGGAAATTCGACAGGGTAGGGCGCATGTTCGCGCGCCGCAGATAGTCCTCAGAAAGCCCGGTGAAGTCCGACAGCCGCGCGATGACGCGCGCGCGTTCGGCCTCGCTCATGTCGTGGCCGCGCAACAGGGCGGGCATGTACTCGTCGGTGGCGAAATCGCGCGCGTCGCGCAGGAAGGCGTCCTGATTGTCGTTCCAGGCGGAGCGGTCGACACGCCCGTGATACCAGGCCGCCGCGGCGTAGCCCGGCATCAGGCCGACATAGCCCACGTCGTTTCCGGGGTCCGTCGCATCCATGCGGAAGTCCAGAACGACAGAGATCAGCACGGCGCCGTTGATCGACACGTCGTTCCAGCCCGCTTCAAGCTGGCCCATCAGCGCGCCGATGCGCGTGGTGCCGTAGCTCTCACCGATGAGATATTTGGGCGAGTTCCAGCGGCGGTTCTCCGTCAGCCAGATGCGGATGAAATCCGCGACCGAGCGCGCATCCTCGTTGACGCCCCAGAACGCCTCTTCCGGATCGGTGTCGCCCAGCGGCCGCGACCAGCCCGTGCCGACGGGATCGATGAAGACCATGTCGGCGACGTCCAGCAGCGTCTCCGGGTTGGAGCGGATGTCGAACGGCGCAGCGCCGTCATCGCCCGGCGGCTCGCTCGGCAGCACGACGCGCTGCGGCCCGAACATGCCCATGTGAAGCCAGAGCGAGGCCGATCCCGGTCCGCCGTTGAAGATGAAGGCGACCGGCCGCTCGCGCGGATCCTCCACGCCGTCGCGCAGATAGGTGGTGGAGAAGATCGAGCCGGTGGGCTCGCCGTCGGAATCGCGCAGATAGGTCTCGCCCGCGATCACCCGGTAGCGCACGCGCTCGCCGGAGGAGGTCTGCACCTGGCCGGAGGCCTCCCAGCTCTGCGGCTCGGGAATCTCCGCCGGCGCCTCGTCCTGGAGCGCAAAGGCGGAGGCGGCGAGCGCGAGCGCCGCGCCGGCGGCGGTTAAGAATTTCAACATGATGGCCTCCCCTGGATATGTTGGGGGCGATGGTAAAGACCTGCGCGCGCGTCGGGCAAGGGCTGCATGCGGCGGTCTTCCAAAGGCCGCGCGCGCAGCGTACACCGCGCACATGAATTACCGACACGCCTTCCATGCGGGCAATTTCGCCGACGTGCTCAAGCACGCCGTGCTTGCGCTCTGCCTCGAGCATCTCAAGAAGAAGCCCAAACCCTTCCGGTATGTCGACACCCATGCCGGCGTCGGCGCGTACGACCTGACATCTCAGGCCGCCCAGCGCAGCCCGGAGTGGAAGGACGGGATCGGCCGCGTGCTCTCCGCCGACATTCCCGCCGACGCTGCACGCGCGCTTTCGCCCTGGCTGGAAACGGTCCGCGCGATGAACCCGCAAGGGCTCGCAGACTATCCCGGCTCGCCCGTGCTCGCCGCTGCGCTCATGCGCGCGGACGACCGAGCCCAGCTGTTCGAGCTGCACGCCGAGGACGCGCGCGCGCTCGACCGCCGGTTTGCGAAGGACCGCCGCGTGAAGGTGGAAAAGCGCGACGGCTACAAGGCGCTCGCCGACGTCCTGCCGCCGCGGGAGAAGCGCGGGCTGGTGCTGGTCGATCCGCCCTTCGAGCACAAGGACGAGATGGCCCACATGGCCGAAGCCGCCGTCGCCGCGCTGGATCGATGGCCGGGCGGGACCTTCATCTTCTGGCGGCCGCTCAAGGACCTGTGGGCGCAGGAGCGCTTCGACGCCGGGCTGGCGGAATGGCTCTTCGACGAGCACGGCTTCACGCCGGAGAAGGTGCTGCGCGCCGATCTCTGGGTTCGCGACCTGTCGGTGGAGGGCAAGCTCGGCGGCGCGGGCGTCGTGGTGATCAATCCGCCCTTCACGCTGGAGGCCGATCTGCTCGCCTGCCTGCCCTGGCTTGCGGAGACGCTCGCCCAGGGCGAGGGCGCGGGCTGGCGTCTCGACGGCGCGCTGTCCGACGACAGCCTGCTGGT
>CAZLOV010000045.1:9695-16163 GCA_964561235.1 uncultured Caulobacterales bacterium | reverse complement strand
GTCCACGATCTTGCCCTTCCCCTCGTCGCCCCACTGGGCGCCGACGACGACGACGTTGGCCATGTCAGATGTGCTCCTGCGGCGGGATCAGCCGCCGCGCGTCATAGGACCGCGCCGCGGCGGGAGCAAGCCGCATCATCTTCCGTATACGTCCATGGTACCGCTATGGCTCAGGCCGCAGCGTCCTCGCAAGCACGCGCATAGGCCCAGTCAAGCCAGGGCCCGAGCGCCTCGAGATCGGCGGCGTCCACCGTCGGTCCGCACCAGATGCGAAGCCCCGCGGGCGCCTTGGGATGCGGCTTCACGTCATAGGCGGCGTTTTCCGCATCGAGCAGGGCGACCATGCGCCGGGTCACCTCCCACTGCTCGGCCTGCGAGCGCGCGGTGATCGCCGGGTCGGCGAATTTCAGCGTCACCGAGGTCGTCGAGCGCGTGGCCGGATCGACCGGGAGCGGGGCGATCCAGTCGGTTTTCGCCACCCAGGCGTTGAGGGTGGCGGCGTTCTTGCGCGTGCGCGCGATCAGCGCGTCCTCGCCGCCTTCCGCCTCCGCCCACGAGAGCGCGTCGAGATAGTCCTCCACACACATCAGCGAGGGCGTGTTGAGCGTGTTGCCCTCGAACATCTTGCTGTCGTCGGGACCCGCCTCGAAGAGCTGGAGGATGCGCGGCACGGGCCAGGCGGGGCGATGCTCGCGCAGGCGCTTGCGCGCCGCGGGCGAAAGGATGGCGACGCCGTGCTGGGCCTCTCCGCCGAGGCATTTCTGCCAGGAATAGGTCACCACATCGAGCTTCCGCCAGGGCAGCGGCATGGCCCAGGCCGCCGACGTGGCGTCGCACAGCACAAGGCCGTCGCGCGTCTCCGGGATGAAGCCGCCGTCGGGAATGACCACGCCGGCGGCGGTGGCGTTCCAGGTCAGCACCACGTCGTGGCTGAAATCGGCCTGTGCGTAATCCGGCGCCTCGCCGTAGGGAGCATGGAAGGCGCGAAGGCCTTCGGGCTTCAGCTCGTCGCGCAGATCCACCGTCCAGCGCCCGCCGAACTCGTCGCACGAGAACACGTCTACCGGCCGGGCGCCGAGCATGGACCACATCGCCGCCTCCATCGCCCCGGTGTCGGAGGCGGGCGTGATGACGACCTTGTAGTCCTCGGGGAGGTTCAACAGCTCATGCGTGCGGCGCACGGCCTCGGCGAGCCGCGCTTTCGGCGCGCTGTCGCGATGGGTGCGGCCCAGCGGCGCTTCCGAAAGCGCTTCGAGCGTCCAGCCTGGCCGCTTCTTGGTCGGCCCGCTGGAAAAGCGCGGATCGGCGGGACGGCGGGCGGGACGGTCGGCCATGAACAGGGGCTCCTGGAAGCTGCAATGACGCTCAAGCGGTAGGCCGCAGGAAGCCGCACGTCAAACCGCGGTTGACGAAACCGGCGAGCCGGGCGCGAACTGCGGCCCCATGACGCTTCTCGACGCACGCCCGCTTTTCGACATCCCCGCCGACACGGTCTGGCTCAACGCCGCCTACATGGCGCCGTATCCGCGCGCCGCCGCCGAGGCGGGCGCAGCCGCCCACCGCGCCAAGGCCGCCCCCTGGGCGCTCGACCGCGAACACTGCTTTTTCGGCGCGCCGGACGCGCTGCGCGCCGAAGCCGCCAGTCTGTTTGGTTGCGGCCCGGAGGCGGTGGCGCTCGTTCCCGCGGTGAGCTACGGCCTCGCGACGGCGGCGCGCAATCTGACGATCGAGCCCGGCCGGGAGATCCTCGTTCTCGACGAACAGTTTCCCTCCAACGTCTACGCTTGGCGGCGCATGGCGGCGCGCGACGGCGCGCGCATCCGCACCGTGGCGCGCTCGGACAATGAAAGCTGGACAGACGCCCTCCTTGGCGCGGTCGGACCTCAGACGAGCCTTGTCGCCTGTCCCGCCACGCACTGGATCGACGGCGGACGGATCGATCTGGTCCGTATCGGCGAAGCCGTGCGCAGCATCGGCGCGAAGCTCGTGCTCGACCTGACGCAGTCGCTCGGCGTCCAGCCCTTCGACGCGGCGGCCGTAAAGCCGGATTTCGCCGTCGCGGCCGGTTATAAATGGCTGCTCGGCCCCTACGCTATCGGCTTTCTCTATGTCGCCCCGGAACATCGCGGCGGCGAACCCCTGGAAGAGAACTGGATCAACCGCGAGCGCTCGGACGATTTCGCCCGGCTTGTCGATTACCAGGACGCCTACAGGCCCGGCGCCGAGCGCTTCGACATGGGTGAGCGCTCCAATTTCCAGCTGCTCCCCGCCGCGCTCGAAGCGGTGCGCACGATCACCCGCTTCGGGGTGGAGAGCTGCGCAGCCCACGCCGCGCAGCTTTCGGAGATGATCCTCGAACAGACCGCCCCGCTCGGCCTTGCAGCCTCGACGCCCGACCGGTCCGGGCACTATCTCGGCCTCAGCCTGCCTGAGCGCGCGCCCGCCGACCTGCTCGACCGGCTCAAGGCGCACGGCGTCCACATCACCCAGCGCGGAACGAAGCTGCGCGTCACGCCGCATCTCTACAACACGCCGGAGGATGTCGCGCGTTTCACCGAGGCGCTCGGCGCCGCGCTCGAAGGCGCATGACCCGCGCGGCGCCGGGCCCGCGCGCCTACGCGGGGCTCGTTTTCCTGACCTTCGCCTGGGGATCGGCCTTCGCGCTGATCAAGGTCGCCCTCGAGGATCTGCCGCCGGCGGGCCTTGTTTTCATCCGCCTGTTTCTGGCCGCAGCCGCGCTCACCGCATGGACGCTGCATCGCGGCCGCCGGTTTCCACCCCTCACCGACGTGCGCTGGCGCTGGTTCGCCGCTTTGGGGATCGCGGGCAATGCTTTGCCGTTTTTCCTCAACGCCTGGGGACAGCAGACCGTGCCCTCAGGGCTTGCTGCAATCCTTATCGGAGCGATGCCGCTGGCGACCATCGCGGGGGCCGCGCTGTTTTTGAAAGGCGAACCCCTGAAGCCGCGCCGGGCGGCGGGCTTTCTCATGGGCTTCGCCGGAGTGATCGCGCTGGTCGGCCCCGCGGCGCTGGCGGACCTTGGCGGGCCGGCCTTCATCGCCCAGCTCGCGATCCTGCTCGCAGCCTGTTCCTACGCCGCGAACGCGCTGATGGCGCAATCGCTTCCGGAAACGCCGCCAAGCCTCGCGGCGGCCGGCATGATGATCATGGCGTGCCTTGTCGCCGCGCCGGCCGGGCTCTACGAGCTGGCCCAGCTGGAGCAGACGCCGGGGGCGGGACCGCTTGCCGCCGCCGCCGCGCTTGGTCTCGTGCCCACCGCCGCCGCCAGCATCGTCTACATGGCGCTTGCGCGTTCGGACGGCGCGGCGTTCATCGCCCAGACGAACTATCTGACGCCGGTCGTCGCGGCGGCGATCGGCCTCGCCCTGGGCGAGGCGCTGGGCTGGAACGCAGCGATCGCGCTTGCGCTCATCCTGGGCGGGCTCGCGGTCGCGCGCGGGCGCTAGAGCCGCCGCAGCGGCCACATATGCTCGACCGGACCCGAACCGCCGCCCAGCTTCGGCGCAGCCTTGATCGCCTCGTGCAAATACTCGCCGGCCTGCTCGACGGCGTCCTCAAGCGGCGCGCCGCGGGCCAGAAGGGCTGCGACCGCGCTTGCAAGCGTGCATCCGGTGCCATGGGTGTGGCGGGTCTGGAGACGCGGCCGCATGAACAGGCGCACCCCCTCCGGCCCGGCGAAGACGTCGATCATCTGGCCGCCCTCGACATGGCCGCCCTTGACGAGCGCGGCGTGCGCGCCGGCTTCAAGCAGGCTTTGCGCAGCCGCCTGCTGCCCCTCGACATCGGCGACCTCGACGCCGGTCAGAACCGCGGCTTCCGGCGCGTTCGGGGTGGCCAGATAGGCCGAAGGCAGCAGCCGGTCGCGGATCGCCTCCACGGCCGCATCATCGATCAGACGCGCGCCGGAGGCGGACACCATGACCGGGTCGAGCACGAGCGGCGCGTCGCCGTCGGGATCGATCTCCTCGATGACGTCGGCGACGGCGTTGACGATCTCCGCGGTGGGCAGCATGCCGGTCTTGATCGCGTCCATACCGATGTCGGAGGCGACCGCGCGCACCTGGGCGAGGATCATCTCCACCGGCAGAACGCTGACAGCGTCCACGCCCTTCGTGTTCTGAGCGGTCACCGCCGTCAGGCAGGTCGTGGCGTAGCCGCCCAGCGCTGCGACGGTCTTGAGATCGGCCTGGACGCCCGCGCCTGCGCCGCTGTCGCTGCCCGCGATGACGAGCACGCGTCCCCTGGGTTCTTCGCTCATGTGGCGCTCCTGACTGCCGGTTCGCGCCTTGCTAGCGCGCGCGGGCGGATCGGGCCAGCGTCGGCGCGCGTGACGGTTCGTTAACCATATCCGTGACCCGGCGGCCGCAGGCCAAAGCCGCACGCCCCTGTCGGAGATTTTCGGGTTGGCCTCCGCGCGGCGGACCTGTAGACACCCGGTCCCGCTTCAGGAAGAGGACGGCTCAGACCCATGTACGAGATTCTCTAGACGCGAAGGCGACGCCGGCGGGCCGCCTTCCGCTCCCGACGCCCGGCTCGCGCCGGCCCCGGAGCGCCTTCCGCGCCGGATCAGCCCCGTTTAGAGACACAGTGCAAGGGAGAGCGGACGCGGCAGGCGTCCGCGCGCCGCCATGACCGATTTCGACGATGATCTGGACGACGACGCGCAGGACCGGCCGCGCGTGCTGTCCAACGCCCAGGTGCTGGGCTTTCTGTTCCGGCAATGGGCGCGCAGGCCCGTGCTGTTCTCCGGCCTGTTCGGCTTCACGGCGATCGCCACGATCGTCGACGTGTTCATCCCTGTCGCCGCCGGACGCATGATCGACGCGCTCACCACCGCTGAAGGCGGCGCCGATCCGGTCTGGGCGGCCTATGCGCTCTTCATCGGGCTCGCGGTGAGCTTCAACGTGCTGCGCCAGATCGCGGTGCGCTGCGAGATCCGCTTCTCGAGCGCCAACATGGCTGATCTCGTCACCGAGGCGTTTTCGAAAGTGCAGCGCTTCTCGCTGGACTGGCACGCCAACACGTTCGCCGGCTCGGTCGTGCGCAAGATCACCCGCGGCATGTGGGCCTACGACACCATCACGGCGACCTTCTGGTTCGGGCTTGCGCCCTCCATCGCGGTGATGACGGGGCTCGGCGTCTACATGCTTTTCACCTGGCCGATGGTGGGCGTGTTCTCGCTCACGGTGACGGCGGTCTTCATGGGCGTGAGCGTATGGATGGCCACCGCCTACATCCGGCCGCAGAACCTCAAGTCGAACGCAGTCGACAGCACGCTTGGCGGGGCGATCGCCGACAGCGTGTCGGGCGTGGCGACGGTGAAAAGCTTCGGCGCGGAGGCGCGCGAGGACGCGCGCTTCCATGACCTCGCCTGGGAGTGGCGGCGCGAGACGAAGAAGACCTGGCTGCGCTTCGTCAACACCTGGCTCGTCCAGATGGTGGCCGTGCTGTTGCTGCAGGCGGGGCTGATCGGCCTCTTGATCCGGGCGTGGACGCAAGGCGCGGCGACGCCGGGCGACGTGGTCTTCGCCATTACCGCCTACATGCTGCTCGCCGGTTACATGCGGCGTTTCGGCGAGGAGGTGCAGAACATCCAGCGCGGTCTCGACGAAATCCAGGACATCGCCTTCTACGACCGGATGGCGCTGCAGATCGACGATCATGCCGATGCGCCGGACTTCCAGCGCGGCCCCGGCGAGATCGTCTTCGACCGCGTGCGCTTCACCTATCCCGGTCAGGACCGCCCGCTCTACAACGACTTCTCCCTGCGCATCGCGCCTGGCGAGACTGCCGCGCTCGTGGGGCCCACCGGCTCGGGCAAGTCGACCTTCGTAAAGCTCGTCCAGCGTCTCTACGACGTGGACGCCGGCGGCGGCCCGGTGCTCATCGACGGGCAGGACGTGCGCCATGTCACGCAGGACAGCCTGCGCCGGGCGATCGCGCTGGTGCCGCAGGACCCGGCGCTGTTCCACCGCACGATTGCGGAGAACATCGCCTACGGCGCCCCCGGGGCCACGCGCGAGTTGGTGATGGGCGCGGCGAAGCGGGCGCGCGCGCACGACTTCATCATGCGTCTGCCCAAAGGCTACGACACGCTGGTGGGCGAACGCGGCGTGAAGCTCTCCGGCGGCGAGCGTCAGCGGGTGGCGATCGCGCGCGCGGTGCTGGCGGATGCGCCGATCCTGATCTTCGACGAGGCCACTTCGAGCCTGGACAACGAAACGGAGAAGCTTGTCCAGGAGGCCATGGAGGACGTGACTGCGGGCAAGACGACGATCGTCATCGCCCACCGGCTGTCCACGATCCGCAACGCCGACCGCATCCTCGTCTTCCAGGACGGCCGCATCGTCGAGCAGGGCACGCACGCGGAACTCAGCCGTCAGGGCGAAGGCGTGTATGCCCGCCTCGCCGCGCTGCAAGCGGCGGTATAAGGCCTCAGCCCTGTGC
>CAZLOV010000045.1:0-9685 GCA_964561235.1 uncultured Caulobacterales bacterium | reverse complement strand
CCGCCTGGCTGCGCTCGCCGCTGCGGAATAGGCCAGGCTAGTCTTCCGCGCCGGCTGCAAGGACGGCGCGGAAGAACCGCGCGCGCTCGGGCATCGGAAATCCGCCGATGGCGCGCAGATAGCTTGCATAGACCTCGCAGGTCTGCGGCGGCAGCGCGGCGTTTGTCCGCTGGACGGCGCTGAGCACGGAGACCGCGGCGTCTTCGCCATGTTCAGCCACGACCTGCTCGATCGCCTGCGCAGCAAGACGCTCGATCTCGGCGGGCGGGAGGCGCTCTCCGCCCTCCAGCGCCGCGCCGAACAGGATGGAGGCGGCCTGCGCGTTCGCTTCGAAATAGGCCTGCGGCAGCCCCTCCACGCCGGCGAGCGCCTCCGGCCGGCCCGCGGCGAGCTTTGCGCAAGCCGGGCCGTGGGTGTCTTTGAGCGCGTCGAACTGGCGCGCAAGGACGCCGAGATAGGCGTCCATCTCCGCATCGCCGAGGCGCGGGGCGCGCCGGCGGATCTCCATGGTCACGCGCGCGCGCGCGGCGGCTTCGAATGCGCTCTCATCCGCCCGGCTGCGCAGGAGCCTGCGCGCATCGCGCCGGATGGCGGCGTAGACATCGGGCGCGAGCGTCTCCAGCCGCCGGATGGTGTCGCCCGCCGGGTCCGGCAGCGCCGCGACCGCGTCGCGAAAGCGCTGGTCCGAGCGCTCCGCAGACGTTGTCCACTGCCAGCCGCGCAGCGTCTCAAGACCGGTGATGTGCGCGAGCCGGCCCGGGGTCAGCCAGCCGGAGAGCCCGATCGCGCCGACGATGCAGACGGTCAGCACAAGTGGACGCAGCTTCACCGGCGCGCCCAGCGCGCAGGCCAGCCCCGCGAGCGCGCCCAGGAGCGCGGCCGCCCCGCTCCAGAGAACCGCCTGTCCTTCCATGATGCGCGCCGTCCGCGTTCAGCCCCGCCGTCATTAGGGCTTGGCGCAGGCCGGCGCGCAAGCCGCCCGGCGCTCAACCCGCGCTTCGGATCGCAGCCTGCACCTTCAGCGCCTGAACCGTCTCGCGCACGTCATGCGCGCGGATAACCGCCGCGCCCGCCGCGGCTGCGTGCAACGCCGCCGCCAGCGACCCGCCCAGCCGGTCCATGGGATCGCCGGCCGTCTCGTCGATGGCGTGGATGAAGCGCTTGCGAGAGGCGCCGAACACCAGCGGGAAGCCGAGCCCTGAATAGGCCTCCAGCGAGGCCATCAGCGTGAGATTGTGCGCCAGCGTCTTGCCGAAGCCGACGCCCGGATCGAGCAGGATGTTCTCCCGCCGCACCCCGGCGGCCATTGCGGCGCCGGCGCGGCGACCGAGAAACTGGGCGACTTCCGCAGCGACGTTTTGATAGCGGGGGTCGTTCTGCATGGTCTGGGGCTCGCCCTCCATATGCATCAGGCACACCATGCAGCCCAGCTCGGCGGCGGTCTCCAGAGCGCCTTCCGCACGAAGCGCGAAGACGTCGTTCCACAATCCCGCCCCGGCGGCGACAGCGGCGCGCGCGACGTTCGGCTTCATCGTGTCCACGGAGACAGCGGCGTCCGGCCGGGCGGCGCGCACCGCTTCAATCACGGGAATGACGCGGGCGAGTTCCTCCGCCTCGGCGACGGGCGCCGCGCCGGGCCGGGTGCTCTCGCCGCCGATATCGACAAGGTCTGCGCCGGCGTCCAGCAGCGCCAGGGCGTGATCGCAGGCGGCCTGCGTTCCGTCCAGCCGGCCCCCGTCGGAGAAGCTGTCGGGCGTCACGTTCACGACGCCCATGACAAACGGGCGTCCGTCGGGATGGAGATCGGGAACCATTAGCGCAGTCTTACGCCGCCATGGACGTTAATGAAAATCCCGGCTGCGCGGGATCGCCGCGGCGGCGCGGCCGGCCTGGCCCAGAAGCGGCTGTGAGGCGGGCTTTTTCGCACCGGGCCGGGCTTTCGGCTCCAGGCGCGGATCGGAGGCGTTCCGGCGCACCTCGTCGGCGCGCGCCATGCCGTTTTCGCTGAAGGCGTCCGCATCCGTCAGCGCGTTCAGGTGCGGCGAGAGATCGACCAGCCGTTCGGCGACGAGGTGGATGACCTCGCCCTCGCGCTGCACGCGGCCGACCGCGCCAAGGAGGCGCGCGCCGATCACCGTGGGGCGGAACCGGTCGAACACCTTGGGCCAGATGATGATGTTGGCCACGCCGGTTTCATCCTCCAGCGTGGCGAAGAGCACGCCCTTGGCCGAGCCCGGCCGCTGGCGCACCAGCACCAGTCCGCTCACCCCCAGGCGTGACCCCTTGCGCGCGGTCTTCAACGCTTCGGCCGGCCTGAAGCCCAGATCCGCAAGCCCCTCGCGCAGGAAGCTCACCGGATGCGCTTTCAGCGACAGCGACAGCGTGGCGTAGTCTTCCGCTACGTGTTCGGCCGTGTTCATGACGGGCAGCGCTCCGGCGGAAGCCGATAGCGGACGCCCCTCGCCGGCGGTCCTGAACAGCGGAAGGTCGGGACCGGCCACCGCCAGCGCCCGCCAGCCCGCCTCGCGCCGGTCGAGCCTGAGCGAACGCACGGCGTCCGCGCCGGACAGGCGATCGGCTTCGGCACGCGAAAGCGAAGCCCGGCGGCAAAGATCCTCGAAGCTCTCAAACGCGCCGTCAGCCTGACGGGCGGCGACGACGCGGGCGGCGGTCGCTTCCGACAGGCCCTTGATCTGGCGCAGGCCCAGCCGCACGGCCTTGCGGCCTCCGCCTTCCGGCGTCGGCGGCGGATCTTCGCCCGGGCCGAGGTTTTCCAGCGTGCAATCCCAGTCCGAACGGTTCACGTCCGGCTCGCGCACGACGATCCCGTGCTCGCGGGCGTCGCGCACCAGCTGGGCGGGCGCGTAGAAGCCCAAAGGCTGGGCGTTGAGGATGCCGGCCAGGAACGCATCCGGATAATGCCGCTTCAGCCAGCAGGAGACGTAGACGATCAGCGCGAAGCTCGCGGCATGGCTTTCAGGAAAGCCGTATTCGCCGAACCCTTCGAGCTGTTTGAAGCAGCGCTCTGCGAAATCCGGCGCGTAGCCGTTGGCGATCATGCCCGCCATCAGCTTCTCGCCCATCTCCCTGATCGTTCCGGAGCGCCGGAAGGCGGCCATCGAGCGGCGCAGCCGGTCGGCTTCCGAGGGCGTGAAGCCGGCGGCGACGATGGCGATCTTCATCGCCTGCTCCTGGAAGAGCGGCACGCCGAGCGTCTTGCCCAGCACCTGCCGCAGCGCCTCGGAGGGAAATTCCACCGGCTCGCGCCCTTCGCGGCGGCGCAGATAGGGATGGACCATGTCGCCTTGGATCGGACCGGGCCGCACGATCGCGACCTCGATGACGAGGTCGTAGAAGCAGCGCGGCTTCAGCCGCGGCAGCATGCTCATCTGGGCGCGGCTCTCGATCTGGAAGACGCCCACCGTGTCGGCCTTGCAGATCATGTCGTAGACGGCGGGGTCTTCCGGCGGCACGCCCGCCACGTCGAGCGGCCGGCCGTAATCGGCGTTGATGAACTCCAGCGCCTTCTGCACGCAGGTCAGCATGCCCACGCCGAGCACGTCGACCTTCATCAGGCCGAGCGCGTCAATATCCTCCTTGTCCCATTCAATCGCCGTGCGCTCGGGCATGGCGGCCTTGCGCACGGGCACGATCTCGTCGAGCCGGCCGGCCGTCATGACAAAACCGCCGGGATGCTGGGAGAGATGCCGCGGAAAGCTCAGGAGTTCGCGTGCATGATGCAGGGTGCGCGCCAGGGCCGGGCTGTCGG
Source organism: uncultured Caulobacterales bacterium (assembly GCA_964561235.1). Classification (GTDB taxonomy): domain Bacteria; phylum Pseudomonadota; class Alphaproteobacteria; order Caulobacterales; family Maricaulaceae; genus JBCBSP01. Next base: position 5,916 of record CAZLOV010000045.1, on the reverse strand, counting down.
GATCAAGGCCGAGTTCGTCGCGCACGGTCGTCTCCGACAGATCCCCCCGCCAGCCCCAGACCGCCTTGGACAGGGCCGCGATCACGTCGCCGGACAGGCCGAACACCTTGCCCACCTCGCGGATCGCCCCGCGCGGCCGGTAGCAGCTGACCACCGCCGTCATGCCCGCGCGCCGGCGGCCGTATTTCTCGTAGACGTACTGGATCACCTCCTCGCGGCGCTCGTGTTCGAAATCGACGTCGATATCAGGCGGCTCGCCGCGTTCGGCCGAAACGAAGCGCTCGAACAGAAGATCGATCTTGGAGGGGTCGACCTCGGTCACGCCGATGCAGAAACACACCGCCGAGTTGGCCGCAGAGCCCCGCCCCTGGCAGAGAATGCCTTTCGAGCGCGCAAAACGGACAAGGTCGTAGACGGTCAGGAAATAGGGCGCGTAGTCGAGCTGCGCGATCAGGGCGAGCTCGTGTTCCAGGCTCGCTGCGGTCTTCTCCGGAACGCCGCCGGGATAGCGCGCGGCGGCCCCCTCCCAGGTCAGGCGGGTCAGCGTCTGCATGGCGGTCTCGCCCGGTTCGAGCACCTCGCCGGGATAGGCGTAGACCAGCTCGTCCAGCGAAAAGCGGACCCGGGCGGCCAGCGCGGCGCTGCGCGCGACGGCGTCTTCGCGGCCCGGAAACAGCCGCCGCATCTCGGCGGCGGGCTTCAGGTGGCGCTCGGCGTGAGCGTCCAGCAGATACCCCGCCTGATCGATGCGCACATGTTCGCGGATGCAGGCGAGAATGTCTGCGAGTTCGCGGCGTTCAGGCGCATGATAGAGCGCATCCGTCGTTGCGACGGTTTCCACGCCCAGCGCGTCAGCAAGCGCGTCCAGCCGGTCCAGCCGCTCGCCGTCTGCGCCGTCGAAACAGCGCACGAGCGCCAGATGCACGCAGCTTTGCGATTGCAGCACGAAGCGGCGCGCGTGCTCGAACCAGGCTTCGCTCCGGAGATCCTGCGGCGGCATCAGCACCAGCACCTGATCGGGGCCGGCCTGGAGCGCGTCATCGAGCGTCACCGGCGCCTGGCGCTCCCCGCCCTCGGCGTCCATGCGGAAATTCGCATCGCTCAGCAGCCGCGACAGCCGCGCGTAGGCGGGCTTGTTCTCCGGCAGGCAGACGATCTCCGGCCCCTCCAGCGTGACCAGCCGGGCGCCGACAAGCAGGTTGAGCCCCGCCTCCTTCGCGGCGATATGCGCGCGCACGACGCCGGCGAGGCTGTTGCGGTCGGCGACCGCAAGCGCGTCCAGCCCCAAACGTGCGGCCGTCTCCACCATCTCGTGAGGATGGCTTGCCCCGCGCAGAAAGGAGAAATTCGTCGCCGCAGCGAGTTCGGCGTAGCCCGTCATCACCCCGCTCCGTGGACATACCAGCGCGGCCGGGGCGTCTCGCGCCCGTAAAGCCCGTCGCGGTAGAGCCAGAAACGCCGGCCGGCTTCGGTCTCGACGTGGAAATAGTCCCGCGTCAGCCCGCCTGAGCCTTCAAGAGGCGCACGCCACCATTCCGGCGCGATGCGCTCCGGGCCTTCCGCGCGCGCCACCCGGTGGCGGATGCGCCGCCAGGTGAACTGGCGCGGCGGTCCGTCGGGGATTTCCGCCACCGCATCGGCCGGTTCGGGCCGTTCGAGAATGAGCAGAGGCCGCCGCCGGCGCGGCGCCCCGGCAAGGCGCGCGCATCGGGCCTGCGCGTCCAGCCCCGCCCAGCCGGCGGCCAGTTCGGGAAGATGGCTCGCCTCGAAAACGGGCGTGCGCACAGCGCCGGGTCCCAGCCGCGCCGCAAGCCGGTCGGACAGGCGGAAGAAAGCCTCCGCACGCGCGGGCGCGTCGCTTCCCATGTCGCCCTGGCGCGCCTCGAGACGCTGCACGGCCAGGGCGGCGGCCTCGACCATGTCGATCCCGAAGCCGATGTCGATCTGCGCGCGCTCCAGCCGTTCCCTGGCCAGCCGGGCCCAGTGCTGCGGATCGGCGTGGGCGAGGCTGGCGCCGATAACGAGATCGCGCGCGCGCCCGTCCACACGATAGAGGGAAAGCCTTACCCGGCCAGCCCCGGCGCCCGCTTCCGACAGACGCTCGCAGAGCTGCAGCAAGGCGAGGCGCGCCGCCTCGACCAGGCCGTCCAGCGTCTGGTGCGCTTCGGCGAAGCGCAGCCGTGCGGCATGCTCGGCGGGCGGCTGCAGAGGATCGATGGACTCCCGCTCCACGCCCGAGGCCTGATCCAGCCGGCGCACCAGCTCTGCGCCGAACCGCCGGGCGAGATCGGCGCGCGGCAGGCGGTAGAGATTCGCAACCGTCTTCAGTCCGAAACGCCGCAACGTCTTCGCCGCCGGCCCGATGCGCAGCGCCTCCACAGGCAGGGCCTGCAGGCGTCCGCGCACGCTTGCAGCGCGTGTGAAGCCGCCTGCCCGGGCCGGCGCCTCGAAACGGGCGAGCCCCCAGGCGAGCCCCGGCGTCGGAGCGGCGGCGGCGAAGGCGGTGAGACCCAGCGCGCGCGTCTGTTCGGCCAGCGCGCAGAGCAGCCGCTCCTCGCCGCCGAAAACGCGCGCGCAACCGGTGATGTCGAGCAACACGCCGTCGAGGCCGGGCTCGCCGGGATCCGGCGCCGTCCAGGGCGAGAACCGTCCGCACCAGCGTGCGAAACGCATCAACGCCTTGCGGTCGGCCTCCGGATCGGCGGCGGTGGCCCTGAGCCTGGGCGCAAGCGCGCGCGCATCCGCCACGCCCATGCCGCGCGACAGGCCTGCCGCCTCAGCTTCAGACGAAAGCGCATAAAGGCGCTCCCCGCCCGCGCCGGCGAGCGTCAGCACCAGCGGACGGCCGTCCGCAGCCGCTTCAGCCGGCGGCGCGGACGCGCCCAGGGCGCGGCGCTCGATCGGCCAGCGGGGCAGGCTCAGCGCGGCGAAACGCGTCATGGATCCACTCAAGTTCGAAGGTTTGCGGCGGCCCGCCGCGCTGGCGCTCCAGAACGGCGAGGAAACGCGGGGGCGAAAGGCCCGGAAGCCCGCCTGCGCCTTTCCAGGGCGCAGGCGCACAGGGCGAAGGCGCGATGCGCCAGCGCGACAGCGCCGCGCTGGCGCCCGCATCGTCATGGGCGGCGAGAATGAGGATCTGCGTGGCGCCGGCGCGCGCCGCAGCGTGCAGCCGGCGCGAGGCGGAAAGGTCGTAGGCGCCAAGTCCCGCCGCCTCGCCCAGTACGGCCGCGCCGGCCTTGGCCGCCTCCTCGCACGCCCAGAGCGCGTCCGCGCCGGTGCGCGCGCGCACATGGACGGTCTGCTCCGGGGAGAAACCGAGCGCCTGTAGCGCAGCCGGAGCGGGATGGCCGAAATCAAAGCGCGCATCGCCTGAGCGCGTCACCCAGACGAGCGGACGCGCGCCCGCCGTCTGCTTCAGCCAGAGCGCGGAAAACAGGCTGGCGGCCGGCCCGTCGAGATAGACAGCCGGCTTGACGTCATGCAGACCCGGCCGGGCGAGATGCCGCGCCAGCGGACCGTCAAAGGCGCCCGCCGCCTCCGGCCCGCCCCAGCGCGTCTCGACCGCCGGACGCATCACCGCGCCGTCGGCTTCCAGGGCGCCGACGCGCCGGCGCAGGGCCGCAAGCCGCCGCCGCTTCGCTTCGGGAGAAAGCGCGCGTTCCATCTGTCAGTTCCATCCTTCAAGGGTGTTCTATTTTTGTTCCAAGCCGGTTCCGAGTCAAGGCTCGACCGGCGCGCGCGCGCGGTGTCTAAACGCGCCATGGAGCTCAGCCTTGCAGAGATCGCTGCGACCATGGTTCTGGGCGCAGCCCTTGCCGCGCTCGCCGTCATCGACGCGCGGACCTTCCGCCTGCCCGACCCGCTGACGCTGCCGCTCATTGCAGCGGGTCTCGGGTGGAGCGCCTGGCGCGGGGATCTGATGCTGTCCGCGATCGGCGCGGCGATCGGCTATCTCGCCTTCGTGGGCCTTGAACTCGCCTATCGCCGGCTGCGCGGACGCGACGGGCTGGGCCGCGGCGACGCCAAGCTGCTCGCGGCCGGGGGCGCCTGGTGCGGCGCGGCGATGCTGCCGATCATCGTCCTGTTTGCAAGCCTCGCCGGGCTGACGTTCGTGCTGGCCCTGCGCCTGTTCGCCAGGCGGGACATGAGCGCGGAGACCGCCCTGCCCTTCGGTCCGTTCTTGGCCGCGGGCGTGGCGTTTTCCTGGCTTCTGCGTCTGATCGCCGATCCGTACGCTTATTGAGCGCTAGCCGCCCGGAACCACGCGGGTGCGGCCGGCTCCGCTGATCCCGTCCGGACCCAGCTCGCCGGAAGACCGCCGGCAGCCGCGAAGCCCGACGACGGGACGCACCGTCTCGGTTCCGTCCAGCTCGCGCACGCGCAACACCGCGCGCTCGATGGCCGGGCCGGCTGCGGTGTCCTCGCCGATCTCGCCCTCGATCGTTGCGATGATGTTCTCACCGCGCAACGGATACAGGCGGCGGAAGGGATCGCCCTGGATGAAGGTGACCGGCTGTTCGGCGACCGGCGCGACGAAGGCGCGCTGATCATGGATGATGGCTGCGCGGCGCGTCGCCTCGTTTTCAAAGGCGATGAAAGGATACGGATCAGCAACGCCCCAGAAGAAAAGCCCGCAGCTTCCCGGCTCGAGCACCTGGGCGGGCAGCGTGGTCACCGGACCGGCGCTGATGGGAAGACGCACGCCCTCGGTGAAGATGGGCGTAACCTCCGCCGCCGACTGGGCCGCAGGGCGGGTTTCGGGCGCCTCCCCGCCTGCGCAGGCCGCAAGAAGAACGGCGGCGATTAAGGCGGTCAGTCGCGTCATGGCGGTCAGCCTCCCTGCCCGGCGGCGTAGCCGGTGCGCCCGGAGGCGCGCCAGACGCCGCCCTGATCTTCGAACCCGAGCGCAATCATGACAATGGCGATCTCGCGGGCGTCCCCGCGCGCCTGAACGCTCCACTCAGCCGCCGAAGCGCCCATGAGCGCGCGGCCGTCCAGCGCCACCACCGGGCTTTCGCCGGAGGCCTCCACGGCCAGGCGCGGGCCTGAGCAGGTGAAGACGCCGGAAAGGGCGGGAAGCTCGGTCTGATATCGCGCGCCGGCGGAGACGAGCATGTCGGAACGCAGAACCCCGGCGGCGGAGACGCAACCGGCCTCCTCGTCGAAGACCGCCTCGTCGAGCGAGAAGACCACCCCGTCCGGCCCGGACAGGCCGAGATCGGCGGCGCCCGGCAGACGCCAGGCGGCGATGTCGCCGGCAAGACCGGTGATCCGCACCTCGCCGCCGCCGCGCGAGAGCGTGCCCGAAAGGCTGAGCCCCGGCCCGGAGACGTCAACGACGGCGCGCACCCGGCCGGTCAGCAGCGGCCAGAACGCCACCTGCAACCGCGCAGACTCGGCGCGCTGACCGGCAAGGCTCACCCCGTAGAGGCGGGCGTCCCAGAGCGGGCCGTGCGCCTGTTCGAAACGTAAGCCCGCGCTGCGCGCGATCGGATCGAGCACAACGCGCGCCGGCATGAGCGAGATCGCACCCGCAGCGAACGCGATCAGCGCGGCGGCGAGGATAAGGCCCCAGCGGATCAAGCCGCGCCTCCGCGTTCCAGCAGAACCTGGGCGCGCACGACCCCGTCGCCTTCACGGTCGATGGTGGCGCGCGCTGCGGTGACCCCCTCCTCGGCGGCGAGTTCGGCGAGCCAGGAAAACAGCGCCGCCTCGCTGACATTCTCCACCCAGACGTTCAGCCGCCCGTCCTCGTCCGGCAGCACGCGCGAGATGGCGAGCTCGTTGCTGCGCGCGTATTCGCCCGCGAGCGTGCGCAGCGGCCGGCCCGTCTCCGCACGGCTGTCCGCGTTTGCGGCGAGCGCGCGACCCTGTGACCCGAGAGCGAGGTGTCGCATACGAGCGCCAGGCATTCTC
>CAZLOV010000044.1:0-16426 GCA_964561235.1 uncultured Caulobacterales bacterium | reverse complement strand
ACGGCTACACCGCCACGCGCCACCAGCGCGAAGTCGGCACCGGCTATTTCGACCTTGTAAACACCACTCTCTCGGGCGGGGAAGCCTCCACCACCGCGATGAAGGACTCCATCGAGACCGATCAGTTCAAGCCGGCGGCGGCTGAATAAGTCCTCCTCCCTGGCGGCGGCCGCCCCTCGCCCGTGCGGCGGGAGGCGGCCGCCGATTCTTTTTCAGGCCAAGAGGAGCCTCGCGGCATGAGCTTCGCGCCTGTCTGCGATCTGTGCGACGCCTTTCCCGACCGCGTCCGAGTGATCGAGCCCGTGTTCCGCAGCTATGGCGGGCGGAGCGCTTTCGCCGGACCGGCGGAGACCGTGCGCACCCATGAAGACAATTCCCGTGTGCGCGAGGCGGCGGGACAACCGGGCGGCGGCCGGGTTCTGGTCGTCGACGGCGGCGGCTCGCTCAAGCGCTCCCTGCTTGGCGGCGATCTCGCTGCAAAGGCTGCAGCAAACGGCTGGGCCGGGGTAATCGTTCATGGCGCTGTGCGCGACGCCGCAGAGCTTGAAGCCGTGCCCCTGGGGGTGCTTGCGCTCGCGCTGATCCCGATGAAAACGGAGAAGCGCGGGCTCGGCGTGCTTGGCGAACCGGTCGCCCTCCCCGGCGCGCTGGTCAACCCGGGCGACTGGATATACGCGGACCAAGACGGCGTGATCGTCGCCTCCGAACCGCTGCATGAAGCTCTCTAGACGGACGTGATCTCATGACCCAAACGCAGATTGACGGCGTAAGCGTGCTCGGGCCGATGAAGCCCGGCTTCGACGCCATCCTCACCCCGGAGGCGCTCGCGCTCGTCGCCGACGTGCACCGCCGCTTCAACGGCGAACGCAAGCGGCTGCTCGCCGAACGCACATTGCGCCAGGCGCGTCTGGACGCCGGCGAGGAGACGCTCGGCTTCGATCCGGACACGGCGGCGATCCGCGCCGGCGAATGGACCGTTCCGCCCGCTCCGGCCGACCTGCAGGACCGGCGCGTGGAGATCACCGGCCCTGTCGACCGGAAGATGGTCATCAACGCGCTCAATTCCGGCGCCAAGTGCTTCATGGCCGATTTCGAGGACGCCTCCACGCCGTCCTGGACCAACATGATCGAGGGCCAGATCAATCTGCGCGACGCGGTGCGGCGCGCGATAGACTTCACCGATCCCGCAACCGGCAAGGCCTATGCGCTCAAGGACGAGATCGCCACGCTGATCGTGCGCGCGCGCGGGCTGCATCTGGACGAAGCCCACGTGACCATCGACGGCGAACCGGCGCCGGGCGGCTTCTTCGACTTCGCCCTCTACCTGCTGCACAATCACGCGGAGCTGAAGCGCCGCGGCACGGGGCCGTATTTCTACCTGCCGAAGCTTGAAACCTGGCGCGAGGCGCGCCTCTGGGCGCTCGTCATCGACCATTGCGAGCGCGCGCTTCGCATTCCGCACGGCACGGTCCGCGCAACCGTGCTGATCGAGACCTTGCCTGCGACCTTTGAGCTCGACGAGATCCTCTACGCCCTGCGGCCGTGGATCACCGCGCTCAATGCGGGGCGCTGGGACTATATCTTCAGCTATATCAAGCGTCAGAAGTCCGACGCGTCAAAGGTGCTGCCCGACCGTTCGGCCGTCACCATGACCGTGCCCTTCATGAAGGCCTATGCCGACCGGCTGATCGCGGTGTGCCACCGCCGCGGCGCCCACGCGATGGGCGGCATGAGCGCGTTCATTCCGGTGAAGAACGACGATGCGGCCAATGAAGCCGCCGTCGCCCGCGTGAAGGCGGACAAGACCCGCGAAGCCGAAGCCGGCCATGACGGCGCCTGGGTCGCGCACCCCGCTCTGGTGCCGGTTGCGGTCGCGGCCTTCGATGCGGTCATGCCGGGGGCCAATCAGCTCGACCGGACGCCGCCGCTGACGGAAGACGCCGCTGCGCTCACGGCGGTGCCGGAGGGCGACATTACCGATGCCGGCGTGCGCGCGAATGCGGACGTGGCGATCCGCTATATCGCCTCATGGTTGCAGGGCCGCGGCGCGGCGCCGATCCACAATCTGATGGAGGACGCGGCGACCGCTGAAATCTCCCGCGCCCAGCTCTGGCAGTGGCGCGCTCACGGCGCAAGGATCGCCGGCGGACGCCTTGTCGACGACGCCTATCTCCGCGAAGCGATCACGGACGCCGCCGCCGCCATCGAGGCCGAGATCGGAAGCAACGCCTGGACCGAAGGCCGCTTCGGCGAGGCGCGCGAGATTCTGGAGGCGCTGGTGTTCAGCGACGCTTTCGAGGAGTTCCTCACCCTGCCGGCTTATTCGCGTATCACCGAGGGCTGAGGCGAACGCCCGCCTGACCCCCGCGGCCGACAGCACGAAACAGAAAAAGGCCGGCGCGAGCGCCGGCCCTTCCCTCCTCCCTGACGGGCTTTCCCGCTCAGGCTTGTGGGATGATCACCAATCCTTGCGGAAGGTGACGCCCCAGGTGCGCGGCGCAGCGAGGAAGGCGTCATAAGACGCCGTTCCGCGCGGATCGAGACGGGTGCCCGCGCCGCCACGGCTGCCCTGGCCGAACGCATCGAAGACGACCTGGGCGTAGGTTTCATCGGTGAGGTTGCGGCCGAACACCTCGACCGACCAGCCGCGCTCCTCGTCGTGCAGGCCGGCGCGTGCATTGAGCAGGAAGAAGGAGGGCTGCTCCTTTTCCGGGTCGAGGTCGGAGCCGGTGTTGTAGGCCGACGTCCAGCGCAGGTCGAAATTGAAGCGGGCGAGCAGGTCGGCGTAGACCGGACGCTCATAGCGCGCCGTCGCGGTGAAGGTGTGCTCGGGCGAGAGCGAGAACTGACCGCCCTCGATCGCGTCGATCAGCGCCACGCCCGTGTCCACGGTGGTGTACTCTGCGTCGATGTAGGCGTAGCCCGCGCTCAGATCGAGGCCTTCAAGCGGCGTCAGGTAGAGCGCGTCGAACTCGAAGCCGAGGGAGCGCGCCTCCTCGACGGATTCCACCACGAAGGCGAGACCGTTGAAGGTGTTGAGCTGGAAGTCGGTGATGTCCTGGTAGAACACCGCCCCGTTCAGACGCAGCACGTTGCCGAAGAGCTGGCTTTTGATGCCGGCCTCGTAGGCGTCGATGATTTCCGGCGCGAACGAGGTGTCGACATTGGTATAGCCGAGCACGGGGTCGATCGGACCGTTGAACTGGCGATCAAGGTTGAAACCGCCCGCCTTGAAGCCGCGCGAATAGCCGATATAGCCGAGCACATCGTCGGCAAGGTCGTAGGACAGGCGCACGATGCCGGACAGTTCCTCGTCCGTGCGCTCCTGGTCGTAGCCCGTCTGGTCAAGACCGGACCGGGCGTAGGGCAGGCAGCTGAACGCAACCGCGGTCACCGCGGTCGGCGCGACGCCGGCGAACTGCGAGGCGGCGACGTAACCCGCAATCGGGTCGAAGCCGAACGCGCTTTCCAGCGCCGAGCACTGGGCGGGCGAGTTCGTCGAGAACGAGGCGGTGACCTCCTTCTCTTCACGCGTGTAGCGCAGACCGCCGGTGACCGAGAGACGGTCGGTGATCTGGTAGGTGTTGTGCGTGAACACCGCGAAGCTCGTGGCTTCCTGATTATAGAGGTCCTGGATCGGACCCTGACCGTCGATCGTCGCGGTCCCCGGCGCAGGAACCGCCAGCACGCCCGAAGCGCCGGGCACGCCGGCCGCGACGGCCGCCGGGGCCAGCGGCGCGAGCGCCTGGAACGTCGCGGTGACGCCCTGCGGCGTGCCGAGCGGCGGGACGAGCCCTGCCGTGAACAAGCGGCCGGTATAGGCTTCCCAGTCGCTGCCGAAGCGCAGCGCATCGCCAAGCTCGAGGTCTTCTTGGGAATAGAAGGCGCCGACGAGCCAGTCGAGATTTCCGCGAACGCCGTTGAGACGGAACTCCTGGCTGAAACGGTCGATGCTGGTGAAGTTGCTGTCGCTGTCACGGAAGGCGAGATCAGCGGAGGAGTAGTCGATGTCCTGGCTGCGCCGGTTGCGCCAGTTGCGGAACGAGGTCACCGAGGTCAGCGTGCCGAAGTCGAATTCGACATCGGCCTCGCCGGAAATGCCCCAGTCCTCGACGTCCTGAACGTAGGGCTGGTTGGCGAACGCGATGCGCTCGTCAGGCTGGGCCGGGTTGAGAACCTGGCCGCCGACGGCGTTGACGAAGGCTTCAGCGCCGTCGGTGAAATCCCACTGAACAGCCGAGCAGCAGAATTCGTCGCGCTCCGAGTAGTCCGCAATCAGCCGGAACGTGAAGCGATCGGTAGGATCGAACTGGAGCTGGCCGCGAACCGAGTAATAGTCCTGCGTCTCGCTGTCTTCAGCGGTCGCGGTATCGGCGCTGTCGCCGAGCACCAGCGTTGTGAAGCCGTTGCGCTCGCCGCGCACGCCGAACAGGCGGAAGGCCAGCTTGTCCTCGATGATCGGGCCGTAAACCGAACCGCTGGTCCGGCGCCGGCCGTAATCGCCGATCGTGAATTCCGCATTGCCGCCGAATTCATACTCAGGGCCGGCCGTGATGATGTTGAGGACGCCTGCGGAGGTGTTCTTGCCGAACAGGGTGCCCTGCGGGCCGCGCAGCACCTCGATGCGCTCAAGATCGCCGATATCGCCGAATCCGACCCCGTTCCGGGCGCGGAACACGCCGTCGATATAGACGCCGACCGAGCTTTCGAGGCCGAAATTGTCGCCGACCGTGCCGATGCCGCGAATGCGCGCGGTGGTGATCGTCTCGGCCTGCGTGGAGGTCACGATCAGGCCCGGCGAGATCGCCTGAAGATCCTTGATGTCGCGCACGCCGGCTTCGCGGAGCTGGATCTGGTCGTAGGCGCCGACCGAGATCGGCACGTCCTGAAGGCTTTCCTCGCGCTGCTGGGCCGTGACCGTGATCACGTCGATCTGGCGCCGCTCGTCACCGCCTACAGGTTCAAAGACCTGGGCGGATGCAGTCGACGCCAAGACGCCGACCGAGACGGCGGCGAGCAAGGCGGCGCGATTGAAACCTTTGATCATCTGGTTCTCCCTCCAGGCGGGTCTGTGGCGCCCGACTAATCTTGCGGCTCGGCAAACTACGCTGCAGCGCACAATCCGATATCGCTGTTGAGCTTGCCGCATTCACACCAAATCACAATCGCTCGATGTAGTTCCGAAACGGTGAAAACTTGAACGACATCAGCGACCGAATTCGTTTTCCTGCAGATGTTGCAACGAGGTCACGCTCAGTGCTTAGTGCAGCGCACAATTACTTGCTGCACGCGCGAAAAGCCTGAAGCCTCTGCGCTTACCTTATGGAAAGGGCGTTCATGCCAGCCTGCCCTCCAGAACCGGCGTACCGCGCCGGTCCGTGACGGAGGCCGGTATCATGCAGCCCGAGGTGATGAAGGCGCTCAAGCGTCATCTGGCCTCCAACGAGCATGTCGACATCAGCCAGTACCAGTTCATCAACATGGAGGCCGTCCAGGCCGCCGCGGGTGATCGCTGGACGGCGGTGCGCGAGCGCGTCTTCGTCGCGTCGCGCTCCATCATCGAGAAGCGTCTGAGCGAAGAAGACCTCATCATCCCCTGCGCGTCGGGCTTTCTCGTCGTCTATGTCTCCGCCGCCGGCGTCGAGGCGGAGGCGCTCACCCAGACGATCAAGGCGGACATGACCGCGTTTTTCCTTGGGGAGGACATGCTGCGCCTGCTCCAGGTCGATGCGCACGCCGAGCGTCTGACCGTGGAGGAGTTCGCCCGCACGCTGCAGGCCGCCCAGGCCGAGACGCTCACCCAGGTCGCCGGCGCCGCCATGGGTGCTTCCGCTGCGCGCAAACCCGCCGCGCCGGACGGGCTGACCTATCACCCGGTCAAGGATCCGGGGCCGGCGGTGACGCCGCGGCCGGACGAAGTGCTGTTCGCGCCGGCCTGGGATCCGCGCCGGGAGGCGGTGGCGAGCTTTTTCGCGCTGCCGCGGGCGCGCACGCCCGGCAATGATCGCTGGCGTTACGGTTCCGCGATCCTTCGCGGCGCGCTCAAGCCGGAACAGCGGCTAGAATTCGAGCTTGAAGTCCTCGAACAGACGATGACGCGGTTTGAGCGTTTCTGCGCCAAGGGCGGACGCTGCGGTCTGATCGTGCCGGTCAACTACGCCGTGATCGCCAATCCGCGCACGCGCGTGCCCTACGCCGGGGCGGTCTCCAAACTGCCTGAGCACCTGCGCCGGACGCTGCTGATGCGCGTCGAGGAAGCGCCGCTGGACGCCCCCGCGACGACGCTGACCGAAGCCCTGCGCACCCTGGCCAATTATTGCGCGCAGATGTTCGTTCATGCGCCGGTTGCGACCTACAGTCTCGCGCGGCTGGAAGGCGCAGGCGCAAGCTGGGTCGGATGCTCGCTGCCCGGACGCCGGCCGGAGGTCTTCAAGGGCGACCTTGCGCGCTTCCTTGCGCTCGCCAAGCGCCAGCGTTTCGGCGCCTATATCGACCAGCTCACGAGCTGGGAGGGCGTGAAGGCGGCGCTCGCCAGCGAGGCGCGCCTGTTGATCGGCCCGGCGGTCGCCCCCGCGCTTGAAGACCTCGCCGCGCCTTACCGGCTGCCGCGCGCCGGCGTGCTCGCCCGCGCAGCCTGAGCCGCCTTGCCGCGGGCCGTCCCCGCCCCTAGCCTCGGAACAAACGAACTCCGGGGAGAAGACATCCGTGATCATCCGCACCGTCATCGCAGCGGGGACCGCGCTTGCGGCCGCCGCAGCGCACGCCCAGCCGCCCCTCTCATTCGCAGACGTCTTCTCGCTGGAGATGGCGGCGGACCCGCAGATCTCACCGGATGGCGCCACGGTGGTCTATTCCGCCGCTCCAACGACATCATGACCGACCGGACGCTCAGCGCGCTCTGGCGGATCGACTTTGACGGATCCGACCATCGCCCCATCGTATCCGGAGACGCCTCCGTCTCCAGCCCGCGCTGGTCGCCGGACGGGACCCGCATCGCCTACGTCGCCGGGGAAGACGAAAAGACAGAACTGCGCGTCGCCTATCTTGACGACGGCTCAACCGCCCGTCTCGCCACGCTGCCTTTCGGAGCGTCCGGTCTGAGCTGGTCGCCCGACGGCGAGCGCCTCGCCTTCTTCGCGCTGGTCAAGGAGGACCCGGAAAGCGCCGGCGTCGATATCGGTCTCCCCGAACGGCCGGAGGGCGCGGAATGGGCGGAGCCCGCGATCGTGGACGAAACGATCAGCTATGAATTCGACGGCGTGGGCGAACTGCCCGACGGGCGGGCGCAGGTGCACGTCATGTCCGCCGACGGCGGCGCTCCGCGCGCGCTCACCAACGTTGAAAGCGGCTCGCTGGGCGGCCTCGCCTGGTCCGCCGACGGCGCGCATCTTCTGTTCTCATGGTCCGGAAACGAGGCCTCCGGCTGGGATCCGGTTGAAAGCGATCTCTATCGAGTCGCCCTCACGGGGGGAGACATTGAAAGGCTCACCACGGCCTCCGGCCCGGAAAACGCGCCCCGACCCTCGCCCGACGGCCGGCGCCTTGCATTCCTTGGCGCGGAGAACGACGGCCGCGCCTATCGCGCCAATTCGCTCTATCTCGCCGGCGCCGACGGGTCGAATGCGCAAGTGCTGCTCGACGGCGCGGCCCTGTCGATCGACCAGGCCGAATGGGACGCCTCCGGCCGCGGGCTCTGGGTGATGTATGACGAGCGCGGCAAGACGCATCTCGCCTATGCCGACCTGAACGGAAATCTCGACGTCGTCCGCGACGATCTGGGCGGGCTGACCTTCGGCCGGCCCTACACCTCCGGCGCGTTCTCCGTGTCCGACAACGGCCGATACGCCGCCGCCGTGGGCTCCGAGCACCGCCTTGCCGACATCGCCGTGGGCGGCCGCCGCGGTTCGGGCGAACGCATCACCGACGTCAACGGCGACCTGCTCGCCGAACGCGACCTTGCGGAAATCGAGCAGCTGACCTGGGAAGCCCATGACGGCCGCGAGATCGAGGGCTGGCTCGCCTATCCGCCGGATTTCGATCCGCAGCAGACCTATCCGCTGATCCTGGAGATCCATGGCGGCCCGCACACCGCCTACGGCCCCATCTTCTCCGGCGAAGTCCAGCTGATGGCGGCGGCGGGCTATGTGGTGCTCTACACCAATCCGCGGGGGTCGACGTCCTATGGGGAAGACTTCGCCAATCTGATCGACAAGGACTACCCGGGCGACGATGTGACCGACCTGCTTCTGGGCGTGGACGCCGTCGTCGCGCGGGGCTTCGTCGACCCTGACCGCCTGTTCGTCACGGGCGGCTCCGGCGGCGGGGTGCTGACCGCCTGGCTGATCGGCGTCGACGACCGTTTCGCGGCCGCCGCCGTGGGCAAGCCGGTGATCAACTGGACGAGCTTCGCGCTCGCCGCCGATATCGGCCCGTGGATCTACAAGTACTGGATGGACGGAACGCCCTGGGACAATCCCGGCCATTACTGGGAGCGCTCGCCGCTGTCTCTGGTCGGCGACGTGACCACGCCCGCCATGGTCTTCGTCGGAGCCGAAGACCGCCGCACGCCGGTCTTCGAGAGCGAGCAGTACTATAACGCCCTGCAGATCGAGGGCGTGCCGACCCGGCTCGTACGCATTCCCGGAACCTTCCACGGCATCGCCGACAGCCGGCCCTCGCGGCTTCTCCAGAAGGTCGGACACATCCTCGCCTGGTTTGAGGAACACGACCCGGCCCATGCAGCAGAGTGAGCCGGGTAACGTCGGCGACCTCTACGACCGGCGGGCGGCGGCCTTCGACGCTCGCCGGCCCGACGTACCGGACTTGGAGAAGCCGTGGCTCGACCGGCTCGTCGCGCTCTGCGAACCGGGCGGATGCGTGCTCGATCTGGGCTGCGGTGCGGGCCGTCCGAACGCCGGCTATCTGATCGGCTGCGGACTGCGGGTGGACGGCGTCGACATCGCCCCGGCCATGATCGCGCTCGCCCGCACACGCTGGCCCGGCGAGACCTGGCGCATCGGCGACATGCGCACGGCCGCGCTGAACGGCCCGTATGCGGCGGCGCTAGCCTGGCACTCCAGCTTTCACCTGCCCGCGCAGGATCAAGCCGCGCTGATCGCGCGCGTCGGCGACGCGTTGGCGCCGGGCGCGCCGTTCCTCTTCACCAGCGGCGACCGTGAAGGCGTCGCGTGGGGCGAGATGGACGGCGAGCCGCTGTTTCACGCCAGCCTGGACCCGGCGGACACCGACGACGCCCTGCGCGCGTGCGGCGGGGCGAGCGTCTGGCTGGCGCGGAAGGCTCAGACCTGACCGCTCGGCCGCGCCTTGACGGCCTCGTGGAAGCGATGGATCGCCGCATGGGCTTCGCCCGGCGGCTGCTTCACCCATGCGGAGAACTCAACGAGGACGAAGGCGGCGATGTCGGCCACGGAGAAATGCTCGCCGCCGAGCCAGGCGCTTTCCTCAAGCCGCGCGTTCAGTTCGGGATAGAAGTGCTGCAGTCGCATCGCGCCGCGCTCAACGAGTTCGGGGATCTGCGGCACCGGATGCGGGCCCGGCAGCGCCCGGTCGACCATGCGCGCGGACTTGTTGCGCAGGATTTCCATCACCGCGGTCAGCCCCTCGAACTCCACCCTCCAGGTCCATTCCGCCACGCGCGCCTTCTCGAGCGGCGTGGTCCCGAGAAGCGGCGGATCGGGAAACGCGTCTTCGAGATAGCGCGCAATGCCGGCGTTCTCGGTCAGCACCTGGCCGTCTTCAAGCTTCAGACACGGGACGGTGCAGCGCGGATTGACCCCGCGAAACGTCTCGGAGAACTGCTCGCTGGCGCCGAGATCGACATTGACGACCTCCACAGGCGCGCGCTTCTCCGCAATCACCATGCGCGCCCGCCGCGGGCTCGGCGCTGTGGCGCAATCATAGAACACAAGGCTCATGGCAAGGTCCCTCAGTTGAACGCCGCAGGGCGAATGTCGGCGACGCCGAGTTCGCGCTCGATCGCCGCGCCAAGCGAAACCAGCGTTCCCTCCTGAAGCAGAGGGGCCCACAGCGAAGAGGCGACTGGGGTTTCAAACGATTGCCCGCTTTCATCCGCGGGTTCGCCGAAAATCGTGCGCGTGGGCGTCTGCTCGAAGCCCGCCCGGAAGGCGAGCTGGGGATGGCCGGTGAAGTTGGTGATCAGCAGCATGCCGCCTGCGAAATTGGGTCCGATCATTGCATCGAGGCCGTCGAATTTTGCATGCATCATCGTCATCGCCTGACGCCGGATGCGGTCGGCGTTGACGAGATCGACCGCGCTGGCGAAGCGCGCGCGCCGGAAGGTGTTCGGCCAGGCGCGATCTTCCTGCCAGCGCAGCGTGTCGTCGATATTCTGCAGTGTGAGGTCCTCGAAGGCCGCAGCCGCCTCGCTTTCCAGCTGGATCGCCAGCGCGCCGAGCGGAAGGGGATCAAGAGAGAACTCCACCAGCTCCACGCCCAGCCCGCGCGCGGCCTCGAGCGCAGCGCGGTCCGCATCGGAGCCCTGCTCCATCCATTGCGGGTTATAGCCGACGCGAAGCCCGCGCACGCTCCTGCCAAGATCCACGCTCAGGCCGTGATCGAAACTCGCCGCATCACCGGCGTCCGCGCCGTTGATTGCGGCGAGCACGAGACCGGTGTCCGCAGCCGAGCGGCAGATCGGGCCGATCTTGTCGAGCGACCAGCAAAGCGCCATCGCGCCGGTGCGCGCCACCCGGCCGAAGGTCGGGCGCAGCCCGGTCGCGCCGCAGCGATGCGACGGCGAGACGATGGAGCCAAGCGTCTCGGTGCCGATTGAGAAGCCGCAGAGCCCCGCAGCCGTCGCCGAGGCCGAGCCGGCCGAGGAGCCCGACGAGCCTTCGTTCGGGTTGAACGGGTTGCGGGAGATCCCGTCAAACCAGATGTCGCCGTAGGCCAGCGCCCCCACGCTCGTCTTGCCGAGGAGCACGGCTCCGGCCTCTTCGAGGCGGCGCGCGACATAGGCCGTCTCGCTCGCCACGCGCTCGCGGTAGGGCGTCGCGCCCCAGGTGGCGGGATAATCCGCAACGTCGATGATGTCCTTGAGCGCATAGGGCACGCCGTGGAGCGGCCCGCGCACGCGGCCGGCCGCGCGCTCGGCGTCGGCGCGCCGGGCCTGCGTCCGCGCAAGCTCGGGCGTGACCGTGATATAGGCGTTGAGCGCGGGGTTATGCGCCTCGATGCGGGCGAGATAGAGCTCGGTCAGATCGGCGGAAGAGACGGCGCCCGCCTCCATCCATGCAGCGAGCTTCCAGGCGGGCGCAAACGCGATGTCCTCGCGGCGCGAGGGCAGCGGTCCCGCCGCGCCCGCCGTTCCTGTCACCGCGTTTGGCTGCACCGCGTAGGCGACGTCGGGCAGGCGCGGATCGAAGGTCAGCGCCGGGGCGAGCGCGTTGGGCTTTTCATAGGCGCGCAGCGCCTCGACGCGGGCGACCCAGTCGTCGATTCCCCGCGCCATCTGCTCGCGCTCGGCGTCGGTGTAGCTCACATCGAAAAGCGGTTCGGCGCAGGCAAGCGTCTGTTCGGTGACCTGCTCCTGCGCGCCTGCGGCGAACGCCGGCGCCAGCGCGCCGCCCGCCGCGCCAGCGGCCATGACGCCCAGAAGGCTGCGTCGCGTCGCGCCTTGGGCTTTGTCTTTGCTCGGCTTTTGGGACCTCATCCCGATCTCCTCCCCGCATTCTCGTGATTGGACGCCAGACTAGACCGCGCCGCGAAGCGCGCAAGCGGCGCGGCGTTTTCATCCAAGGTTCACCTCGGCGCGGCGAATTTCCTTACTGCGCCGTGCATTAACCATGCTACGTTGAACCTTCAGGTCATGCGCCCGCGACTCTTCGCGGACGCAACATGGTTTCGCCCCAATCGGGTGTGACACTGATCTGTCATAGTTAATACGGGAGGGGCTGTCCCGATGCCGCGAGACGAGTTTGAAACCGAGCTGAACGCTCAGCCGTCGGCGTATGACGTCGACGATGTCTACCGGACGCGTCGCCAGCCGGTCTCCAGCCTACTTGACGCGACGGCGGCCCCAGAGACCATAAGTAACGACGACACGAATGCCCCGGGAAAAGATTCCCGGGCCGAAGGTGAAGCCTATGGGGCGCTCGCCTACATGGCGGATTTCATGGCGAGGGACGGGGTCCGGCACGCCCCGAAGCCGCCCGGAAACGCCTTGTTCGATTATTCGCTCCTGGCCGTGCTGGTGCTCGTAGAGGGCCTGGTCAACGCATACTTCTTCTCGAAGAACTCCGACCTCGGCCTGCTGGGCGGCTGGACGCAGGCGATCGTCGTGGCGTTCACCAACATCGCGTTGGCCTATGTCGTGGTGGGCGGCTGCATCCGCACGATGCAGAACGGTCCGGTCAATCCTTTGGGCGCCGCAGCGGCGTGGGTTGCGTTTCCATTCGCCGTCGGTGCTGTTTTCCTTCTCAACAAGACTGCGGCGCACTATCGCGATCTGCTTGAATTCAACGCGGATGCACTGGCGCAGGGCGCGACGGTGGAATTGTTCCCGGTCCTGGAGGCCACACGGTTTTTGACCGAGGGCGGCATCGTTTCCGCCACCGCACTCCCGCAGACGCTCGAAGGTCTGCTGCTGCTGCTGCTCGGCCTGACCTTCGCCGTGATCGCCGCAACCAAGGGAGCCGCGTCCAAGGACGCCTATCTTGGCTACACGGCGCGCTACAAGATCCTGCTGGACGCGCGGCAGAAATTGGAAGGCTCCAACGCAGAACCTACAACCAAATTGGGCAAGGAAATCGATGAGTTGCTCAAGGCGATGAAAGACGCATACGTGCAGCCGGCGATGCAGAAACTTGGCGAAATCGGCGAAGCGACGCCGCAGCGCGCCGCGCGTGGAGGCGGACTGTTCGGGCGGCGAAGACGCCCCGACACTTGAGGCGCGCAACGCAGGCGCAGGGGGAGCGCATGAGCGGCAAGACGATCATCGGCGTTTTCAACTTCATCATCGTTGCTGCGGTGATCGGCGCTATCACATATGCCTCGCTTGTCCTCCGGCCGCCCGACTACGACCCGGAAACGCTGTGCCTTGCGGGCGAAACGCCGCCGCACACCGTGCTGGTCGTCGACAAGACCGACCTTTACTCGCCCGCCCAGCAGGAACGGATCTACGAGCTCGTCCTCGCCGCGCGCGACCAGCTCGTCATCGGCGAACGGCTGTCGCTTTACGAGCTCGACGAGCGCGGGCGGCTGCGCGACAGCCGGTTCTCGCTGTGCAATCCCGGACAGGGCGCCCAGATCAATCCGCTCTACCGCAACCCGGCCCGCGTGCAGGCGCGCTTCGAGGCGCAGTTCGAGGCGCCGCTGCGCGCCGTGCTCGACGATCTCGTCCTGCCCAGGGAGGCGCCGGCCAGCCCGATCCTCGAAGCGCTGGCGCGGCTGGCGAACGAGGACGCCTTCAACCGCACCGTGGGAACGCGCCGGGTCATCCTCGTCTCCGACATGCTGCAGAACTCCTCGCTGTTTACCGTCTACGGCCGTTCGAGAGGCCCCTTCCCCGAACGCATGCCCGAGCCCGGCGCCGTTTCCGAGGAACTCCTGCGCGAATACGGCCCGGCTCTCGAGAACGTTCTGATCGACGTCTATCTGATCCCCCGCGAAGGCTGGGAGATGGAGCAGTCAGGCCCGCTGGAAGCCTACTGGGACAGCATTTTCATGCGCCTTGGCGCGCGGACCTACTGGCAGCGGCTTTAGGCTGCAGCCCGCCGCCCGCCATCCAGCGCATCGATCAGCTTCAGCGCTTCATCCTTGCGCGAGGCGTCCATCATCAGCCGGTCGGCCGCAATAACGGTCACATCGGTGATGCCCACAAAGCCGAGGATATGGCGCATGTAGCCGGTGGCGAAGTCGGCTTCCGACCCGCTCTGGGTGCCTCCGGAGGCGATGAGCAGGTAGGCTTTCTTGCCGGTGAGCAGACCTTCAGGACCCTTCTCCGTATAGCGGAACGTCACGCGCGCGCGGGCGATGAGATCGACCCAGGCCTTGAGCGCGGCGGGAACGCCGAAATTGTAGACCGGAACGCCGATCACGACGGCGTCGGCCGCCCGGAGTTCGGCGACCAGCGCATCGCTCTGCGCCAACTCGTTTTTCTGCGCCTCGGTGCGCTCGTCTTCCGGGGTGAAGTTTGCGCCCACCCAGGCCGGGCTGATCAGCGCCGGCGGCGACGCCAGAAGGTCGCGGGTGATCACCCGTCCGTCTTCGCCCGCCAGAAGCGGGACCAGCCGGTCGGCCAGCTCGCGCGTGACGGAGCCGTCCGTGCGCGCGCTGGCGTCGATGCGAAGAACCGTTTGAGCCGTCATCTCCAACTCCATCCGTTGCAGGGCCTTCGTCATCGGCCCGGTCACGGATGAAGATGGATCGCCTGCCCGGCTGCGATAATCACCACGGCCGGAACCTTATTCCTTCCAATCGAGAAGCAATTACTCGCTCGGCGCCGCCGGTTGCGGATCGCGGAAATCCACCGGCAACTCCGCCATCAGATAGGTCCAGAGCGCCCAGGCCGCCTGATTCTGGGCGATCTCCTCCGGCACGATCTTGTCGAACGTGTCGTTGGGCGTGTGGTGGAACTCGAAATAATCCTCGCCTTCCTGCTCCAGCCGCGCGACCGGCATGCCAAGCTGCTGGAGCGGACTGATGTCGGGCCCGCCGCCGCCTTCGTTATCGCCCGGAATGATCCCGAGCGGGGCGAGCTCGCGCGCGACCGCGGCCATGACCGGCAGGGCGTCTTCGGAAACATTCGTGCGGTAGCGCCAGACTTCGCGTGCGCCGAAATCGCTTTCCGAGCCGATCACATGATTGGCCAGCGTGCCGTCATTGACCCGCGCGCGGGCGTAGGCGCGCGCGCCGACCAGACCGACCTCCTCGGAACCCCAGAGGATCACGCGGATGGTCCGGCGCGGACGCTCGGGCAGGTCGAGGATCTGCTTGGCGGCTGCAACCGTGATGCCGATGCCGGCGCCGTCGTCGAGCGCCCCGGTGCCGGTGTCCCAGCTGTCGAGATGACCGCCGATGACCACGATTTCCTCGGGAGCCTCGCGGCCCGGGATTTCACCGATGACATTGCCGCTGACGACCTCGCCGCGCCAGCCGGCATAGGTCTGCAGCCGGATGCGCATGGTCTCGCCTGACTGGGCGATGCGTTCGATCTGGTCAGCATCCGGCGCCGACACCGCCAGCGCGGGAATGTCCGGACGCCGGCCTTCGGGAAAGCTCATCATGCCGGTGTGCGCAAAGCGGTTGGAACTTGTTCCGACCGAACGGATCAGCACGCCCAGCGCGCCGCGGTCCTCGGAGAGATGCCAGGCGTCGCGGCGCTTGCGGTTGGCCCATCCGTAACCTTCGCCCGTCTGGGCGGCGGTCATGCGGTCATTGACGAAGACAAGCTTGCCTTCGAGCGCATCCTCCGAGGCATCCGAGGCCAGCAGGTCGTCGAAGCTGTCGAAAAACACCACCTCGGCCTCGAGGCCGCCTTCCGGGGTGGGGCCTGCGCCGCCAAGCGAGATGGCGTAGAGCGGCTGGGGATAAGGCGCCGTGATGGCGACCTCTTCATAAATCGACCGGCCCCGGGTCCACAGATCGAGCGGGAATTCCTCCACGCGGACATTCTCGAAGCCAAGCTCGGTCAGAAGCTCGACGCCCCATGCCCGCGCGCGCGCTTCCTGCGGCGTGCCCGCGAGCCGCGGGCCGATCTGGGTGGTGAGGCTTTCCGTGATGCGGTAGGCGAGATCGCTTTCCAGTCCTTCCTCGCGCAGCTCGCGCGCTGTCTCCAGAACGCCGGCGGGTATGTCGTATTGCTCCTGCGCGGCGGCGGCGGCGCAGGTCAGAAGCGCGAACGGCGCGGCCAGAGCGGCGATGCGGATCATGACGTTTCTCCCCGAATAGATTCGGTCCAGCTTAAAACCCTTCACGCAGTGCTGGAAAGCGCGCCTGCGTTGATCCGCACAGCGGCGCGCCCTACACCGAAGCTGCCCGCTTGCAGAGAGCCGCCATGACGACTGATGCGCCGTTCGGGACCTATGCGCCCTCGCCCGCCGCCCGCGCGGCGATTTCTGTCGGGCGCGTCCTGCCGCGCGGCGGGTTCGGGCTGTGGCTGGCCGGCATGGTCCGCGGAACGGCGATGTCGGGCCTTGTCGAGGATACCGCCGACGTGGAGGCCCTCGGACTGAAATTCCGGCTGCGGCCGCGCGCAAACCTTTCCGAGCGCAGGCTCTACGTGACCCCCCACCTGCTCGATCCCGAAGAGCTCGATCTCGTGCGCGCCGCGATGGGGCCGGGCAAGGTGTTCCTCGATGTCGGGGCGAACGCGGGCGTCTATGCGCTGGTCGCCGCTGCGGCGGGCGGCCCGGAAGCGCGCGTGCTGGCTGTGGAGCCGCAGAGC
>CAZLOV010000043.1:0-16523 GCA_964561235.1 uncultured Caulobacterales bacterium | reverse complement strand
GTGCAATCTCAGGAAGGGCGGCCGCACGCCGGAGCAGGCCCGCATGCCGGTGCGCCGCGCGCCCTTGCGTCCCAGCATGCACCAGCTTCAGGCGCAGGGCCGGCGCTTCCCGCCGAAATACCTCCATGCAAGCTGGCTCGACTATCTGTACTGGGACGTCGAGCTGGAGCCCTGAGGGCGTAGTCTGACACCATGTCCGGCGCACCCGCACCCACCGTCGCCATCGCGTATGATTTCGACGGCACGCTCTCGCCCGGCTCCATGCAGGAGCACTCCTTCATTCCCGAGATCGGCGAGGAGAAAAGCGCGTTCTGGGCGCGCTCGAACGAGGAAGCCGCGCGTCTCGGCGCCGATCGCACGCTGATCTACATGCATCACATGGTGCTCGCCGCGCAGCGCGCGTCGAAACCGTTCCAGCGCCGGCATATCCGCGCGCACGGCCAGACGGTCGCGTTCTTTCCCGGCGTCGAGACATGGTTCGACCGCATCACGGCCTTCGGCGCCGGGCAGGGCCTTTCGGTGAAGCACTTCGTCATCTCCTCGGGGCTGCGCGAGATGGTGCTCGGCACCTCGATCGGGGAGAAGTTCGAAGAGGTGTTCGCCTGCGAGTTCAAATACGACGCCAACGACGTGCCGGTCTGGCCCGCGCTTGCGGTCAATTACACGACCAAGACGCAGTTCCTCTTCCGCATCAACAAGTGGGCGCTCGACCTCTCCGACGACCGGGCGGTCAATGACTACGTGCCGGAAGACGATCGTCCGGTGCCGTTCCGGAACATGATCTTCATCGGCGACGGCGACACGGACGTGCCCTGCATGCGCACGGTCAAGGCCAACGGAGGGGTGTCCATTGCGGTCCACGCCGGCGAGGACGCGCGCGGGGCCGACCTCGCCAACCGGCTCACGCAGCAGAACCGCGTGCACGTGGCGTTGCCTGCGGATTATTCGCCGGGCTCAGCGCTTGAAGGCTTCGTGCAGGCCGCGCTCGAGAGGATGTCGGCGGTCGAGCGCCTCAAGGCGCTGGAACGGTGAAGGCCTAAACCCGCTCCGTCACGCGGATGGCGACGCGGCAGCCCAGCGTGATCGCGGCTTTCAGAAGCGGATAGCCGAGCGCGTCCTTGGCGCCTTCAGAGATCGCCGTGTCCTTGTGTTCGGTCTCTTCGTCGCGGAAACGCGCGAAGGTGTCGGCAAGCTCGTCCTCGCCCATGTCGCGCAATTCCTCGACCTGCTCGCCATAATGGCCCTCGATCACGCTCTCGACGGCTTCGGTGCAGGCGTGCGCGGCGCGTTCCCCGATCAGGGCGGTGACCACGCCGAGCCCGTAGCCGGCGACGTTCCAGAGGGGGCCGAGCGCGGTCGGACGCACGCGGCGCTCGCGGATGAAGCCGTCGAAGGCGTCGAGATGGTGCTGCTCGTCCATCTCCATGCGGCGCAGTTGCCCGGCGATACGCGCCTTCTGCGGCAGGCGCCCGAAGACGGCGCGCTGGCCCTTGTAGATCTGCACCGCACCGTATTCGCCCGCGTGGTCGACGCGGATCATCTCTTCGATCCGGCGGCGTTCGCGGCGCGGGCCGGGGCGGCGTACGGTCTTCCGTTCGAAGGCGCTCATCAGCGGTCCTTTCCTAGCGATCTTACCGTCACATAGGCTGCGGCGCCGGCGGCGGCCAGCGAGATCAGGGCGTTGTATCCGGCCATGGAGACGCCGAGAAAGCTCCAGGCGGCCTCATCGCAAAGCACGACGTTCTGGGCGCGGTCGAGACCGGACAGCAGGCTGTCGAGATCATCCGGCGCGTTTGCGCCCGCCGACGAACAGCCTGTCGTGATGAAGCCGTATTCGACCGCGGCATGGCGGCCCGCGTAAACGGCGCTAACCAGAAAGAGCGCCCCTGTGGCCGCAGGGCCGGCGGCGGCGGCGAGCCGGCTGGACGGGCCGAAGCGCATAAGCGCAAGGGCGGCAAGGCCCGCGGCGATCACGCCGGCGTGGATCCAGCGCTGGGTGACGCACATCGGACAGGGCGGATAGTTTCCAAATACCTCGAAGCCGAACGCGCCGCCGAGCAGCGCCAGGGACAGCCCGGCGGCGACAAGCGGCCAGAGGGCGGGTTCAAGGCCTCTGCGGACGAGCGCAGCAAGGCTCATGACGGCGTTCCGGCGCCGAACAGGCCGAGCACCGCCTCCTTGGCGATCGACAGGAAGGAGGGTCCCAGAACGGCGAAGCCGATCACCAGCAGCGCGATCCAGGCGATGCCGAGAACGACGCCGAGCAGCACCAGCACGCCGTCGCGCGCGATCAGCCCGAGCGAGGCGACTGCAATGGCGACGCCGGGGGTCGTGTTGGTGGCGGGAAGCGGCACCAGAACCGAGGCGCAGAACAGCACGAACGCGCCGCCGACGATGCGTTCGGCGCGCGGCCCGGCGAGCCATCCAAGCCGCGGACGCGCCAGCGCCTCCAGCCAGCCGAACCATTTGCGCGCGCCCCGCGCGGTCTTCACGAGGCCCTGCTTCTCCATGCGCCGCGCCGCGAAGCGCTTCGGCATCCACGGCTCCGGCCGTCCGGCGGCCATCTGCAGCGCGATCGCCATCATGGGCAGCGCGACCACCTGCGGAACGCCGTACAGGAAGGGAATGCACACCGGAATCGCGAGCGCGAACAGCAAGACCCCGAAGGCGCGTTCGCCAAGCGCCTCGGTGAAGCGGCCGAGCGTCACGCCCTCCTCCGGCGCCTCGGCCGAGACCGCTTCAAGCGCGCGGATCAGCCCGCCTGGCGGTTCCTTGGCGTGCGCGAAGGCGTCAGGGTTGGGCGAAGCGTCGGTCATGGAGCGGTTTATCGCTTGAAACGCCGCTCTGCGAAAGCGCTGTGCGCCGCATGCATTGACCGCTCGCGCGCTGCGCGCCACTTTCGCGCGGCCTGCACGGCCCCCGTGGCGGAATTGGTAGACGCGACGGACTCAAAATCCGTTTTCCGTGAGGAAGTGTCAGTTCGAGTCTGACCGGGGGCACCACGTTTCTCACGCGATCAATGACGGGGTCGCGACGAGCCACGCTTTGTTCAGACCCATGCGTTAGACACGTCGTCTGGGTGAAAGGCGACGCAGGGACGCCTCCGTGGGAAACATCGTCGGAGTCTTGACGCTGGCAGGCGCGCTCGCCGCGCTGGCGACGTATTTCTGGGTGCAGCAGGCGCGGCTCGGCCGCGCGCGCGGCGCAAGTCGGATCATCGCGCTCGCCATGTTCGTGCTCGCCGGAACGGCGGCCTTCGACGGCGGATGGTCGATCCGTCAATACGCCGCCGGCCTGTACGGCGAGGCGACCCCGCGCGTCGATACGGCGCTCTACGCCGCATACCTGATCGGATTGGCGCTGGTGGCCTACGGGCTGGTGCGCTGGATCCCCATGCTGCGTTCGCTCGACGAGGAAGCCCGGCGGCGCACCCGCGCGGAGGGCGAACTGACCCGTTCGCTTGAACGCATGCGCGCCTTCAACGCCTCGATGGAGGCGATTGCGGAGGAATACGGCCGCGGATGCTGCGGCACGGACTGGCTGATCGAGGCCGTTCTGGAGACGCTGACCGGCGTGCTCAACGTCGAGCGCGCCTCCTACTGGACGCTGAACCAGACCCAGGACGAGCTGAACTGCCTGCGCCTGCTCACAGTCGACGGGACCGGTTTTGAGTCCGGCATGGTCATCCGCCGCAACGACAACCCGGCCTATTTCGGCGAGCTTTGCGCCGGCCGCACGATCGTCGCGGCGGATGCGTCCGGGCACCCGGCGACGGCGGCTTTCGCAGACGGATATCTGTCGCTGGCCGACGTGCGCTCGATGATGGATGCGCCGCTTCGCGCCGGCCCGCGCGTTCGCGGAGTGATCTGCTGCGAGAGCGTCGGACGCTCGCGCGACTGGACGCCGGATGAGGTCTCGATCGCGGCGGCGGCGGCGCAGTTCATCGCCATGGCGCTGCTGGCCGACGATTCAACCGTGCTCGCCGAGGACGCCCGCGCGGCGCAGGCGGTCGCCGAGAAGGCCAGCGCGGCCAAGTCGGAGTTTCTGGCGCGCATGAGCCATGAGATCCGCACGCCGCTGAACGGCGTGCTCGGCATGGCGCGTCTCATGAGCCTGGAGGCGCAGGACCCCCGGACGCTCGAGCGGCTCCAGGTGGTGACCCGGTCCGGTGAGATGCTGCTCTCGCTGCTCAACGACGTGCTCGACGTCTCGCGTATCGAGGCGGGCGCGATGCGGCTTTCGCCCGAGCGCTTCGATCTGCGCGCGCTTATCGAGGAGGTGCGCCGTCTGTTCACCCCGATGGCGCATGAGAAGGGCTTGCGGATCACCGCCTCCATCGAGCCGGGCTCGCATGCCGATCTCGTCGCCGACGCCGGCCGGATACGGCAATGCCTGATCAATCTCGTGGCCAATGCGGTGAAGTTCACCGAGACGGGTGAGGTCGCCGTTCGCGCGTCCGCGCACGCCGACGGCGAAGGCAAGGCCTGGGTGACGCTGCGCGTCGAGGACACGGGCCCGGGCGTGCCGCCCGATCAGCTCGAGACCATCTTCGCCGCCTTCTCCCAGACCGACGAGGGCGCGTCGCGCCGTCACGAGGGGGCAGGCCTCGGCCTGACGATCGTCCGGCGTCTGGCGCGGATGATGGGCGGGGATGCGCGCGTGGAGAACCGGGCCGGCGGCGGGGCGGTCTTCACCGTCACGCTTGGAGCGGACCTCCCCGCGGAGGCGCGAAAACCCGCCGCGCGCAGCCTGCCTGTGGACTTGGCGGCCCTTGCCGGCTGCAAGGTCCTCATCGTCGACGACAATGCGGTCAACCTCACCGTGGCGGAAGAGTTCCTCCGCGCGCTCGGCGCGGAGACGCTGAAGGCGGCCTCCGGGGAAGCCGCCCTCGACCTCCTGCGCCGCGAGAGCGTCGATCTGTGCATGCTCGACGTGCACATGCCGGGCATGGACGGGCTGGAAGTCCTGCGGCGTATCCGGGCGGGCGAGACTGGGCGCCCGCGCCTTCCCGTGCTGGCGCTGACCGCCGATGCGATGCCGGGCGACCGCGAACGTTTCCTCGCTGCAGGCATGGACGGCTATCTCGCCAAGCCCGTCGAATTCGACACCATGGCGCACGAAACCGGCCGCGTGCTCGGCAAAGCCGGCCGCGCCGCCTAGGCCCTATTCAGTCGCCGTTCACCCGCCGGCGCGTTATTCTGGCGGCATGATCAAGCTCGTGTCCTATGTCGGCGACCTTCTCAAGCCCGTGCTCACCCTTCTGGTGACGGCGGTGCTGAGCGCGCTGATCCTGGCGATCGTCTGGCCGGCCGCCGATGTCTGGATCGAAAGCTACATGCCCGCCTGGTCGATGCTGGATCCGGTCATCGAAACGGTGCGCAGCTGGCTCGGCATTCACCAGCCGGAGGAAGACACGCCCTGGTGGCGCTTCTTCTAGGCGGCGAACAGCCGGGCGTAGACGCCGCCGCTTGAGGCGAGGGCGCCCGGGGCGCCCGTTTCCGCCACGCGGCCATCTTCAAGGACCACGACCTCGCCGGCCAGGCGCATCAGCCCCTTGCGGTGGGTCACGATCAGCGCCGAACGCCGGGCGTCGGCCTCCAGCCAGGCTTCGAGGCTGTCGCAGAAATCCGCCTCGGTTTCCTCGTCGAGGCCTTCGGTGGGCTCGTCCAGAAGCAGCACCGGCGCATTGCGCAGGAAAGCGCGCGCGAGCGCCAGCCGCCGCGCCTGACCGCCGGAGACGAGCCCGCCCTGCTCGCCGATCCAGGTCGTCAGGCCTTCGGGCATCTCGCGCACGAAATCCGCCGCCCGCGCCTGCTCCAGCGCCGCCCAGAGCCGATCCTCGCTCGCCTCGGGGTCGGCCAGCCGCAAATTGGCGCGCACCGTGGTCGCCAGCAGCTCGGCGCGCTGATCGACCAGCGCGAAGCGCCGGCGCAGATCGGCGGGGTCGAGCGTGGCCGCGCCCGCGCCGCCAATGCGCAGATCGCCGTTCTGGGCGGCGTAAAAGCCCATCAGCAGCTTGACGATCGAGGACTTGCCCGAGCCCGACGCGCCGGTCAGCGCAAGGCGTCCGCCCTCGGGCAGAGTGAAGCTGACATTCTCCAGCGCGGGTCTGTCTGCGCCGGGATAGGCGAAGGTCAGGCCCCGCGCCTCCACGTCCCAGCGATCCGGCAGGGCTGCAGGATCGGCGGGGCGTTTGACGGCGGGTTCGAGCTCGCTGAGCGCGCGGAGGCGGCGGGCTGAAGCCTGCGTGCGTCCGTACAGCTCGCCGGCCTGGACAAGCGGCGCTGCGGCTTCAAACAGGCCGAAGGCGCAAAATCCCGCCAGAGCGGCGAGCGGCGCGCCCGCGCCCGACGCCGCCGCGAGAGCAAACCCGGCGAGGAAGGCTGCGGGTCCCGCGAAACCCAGAACAGCGGCGTTGAGCGCGCCCTGGCCCTGGAGTTGACGCTGGGCGCCCAGCCAGCGCGCGGAGGCGTCTTCAAGCCGCGCCGCGATGCGCGCATCCGCGCCATAGGCCTTCAGTTCGGCGAGCCCTGCCACGAGATCGCCCGCTTCCGCGCGCGCATCCGCGGCGGCGGCTGCGGCGGCTGCGCCGGGCGCCTTGCCCAGGCGCGCGGCAAGGAGAGGCAGGCCAAGCGCGCTCAGCGCGAAAATCCCGAGCACGCCGGGCAGGGCGGCAGGGACGAACACGCCCAGCAGGACCGCCGTTGCGATCGCGCCGGTCAGCGCTGCGATCGCCGGCGTGAACAGGCGCAGATAAAGCGCGTCGAGCTGGTCGACGTCCTGCGTCACGCGGCTGAGCAGGTCGCCGGCGCGGTAACGTCCCAGCGCGGCCGGGGCGAGCGGGGCGGCGATTCGGAAGGTCCAGAGCCTCAGGCGCGCAAGCACGCGGAAGGTAGCTTCGTGGGTGGCCAGCCGCTCGGCATAGCGTCCGACCGTGCGCCCCATGGCGAAGCCGCGCACCCCGCCGGAGGCGAACAGATAGTTGAAGGCCCGCCCCGCGCCCGCCGCCCCGGCGAGGAAAGCAGCCGTGATGAACCATCCCGACAGCGACAACAGGCCGATGACTGCAAGCAGGGTGAGGCAGGCGAGCGCCGTGCCGAGACGCAGCCACCAGCGGTCGGGCCGGGCGAGGGCGAGGAAGAAACGCAGATCGTTCACGCCGCACGCCTCCCGGCGGCGTCGAGATCGAACACGGCGTCGCAGATCCGGCGCACGGCCGGGCTGTGGGTGGCGATCAGCACGGTGCGGCCCGGCGCGACGCGCTTGAGCGCTTCGAGAAAGCGACGTTCGGCCTCGCCGTCGAGATGGGCGGTGGGCTCATCGAGCAGCAGGACTGGCATGTCGGCGACAAAGGCGCGCGCCAGCGCCAGGCGCTGCGCCTGGCCGCCGGAGAGCCCGAGCCCGCGCTCGCCGAGCCGGGTGTCGAGCCCGTCGGGCAGCGCCGCGGCGAACTCCATGACGCCTGCGATTTCAGCCGCGCGCCTGACGGCGTCATCGGGGACCGACGGGTCGAAAAGGGTGATGTTGTCGCGCAGCGTTCCGTGGAACACGCGCGGACGCTGCGCGATCCAGGCCGCCTGGCCGATGAGCGCGCCGTCCATGGGCTCGCCGTCCAGCCGGACCTCGCCTTCGCAAAGCGGCGCATAGCCCATGAGCAGCTTGAGCGCAGTGGACTTGCCCGCCCCGGACGCGCCCCATAGGGCGGTGATCTTTCCGGCTTCGGCCGCGAGGCTCAGATCTGAAAGGCCGCGCCGTCCGTCGGGATAGACGCAGCCGGCGCCCTCGAACCGGATCTCAGGCGCGGTTTCGACGGGCCGCGCCGCAGGCGTGGGTTCATCATCGCCCTCGAAGAAGGGGATGAGCGATTCCGCAGCCGCATCCGCGTCCGCCCGGTCGTGATAGGCCGCGGAAAAGCGCCGCAGCGGCATGTAGACCTCAGGCGCAAGGATGAGCACGAAGGCCCCGGCGTGCAGATCCAGCGTCTCGCCCGGATCGAACGGCAGCTCGCCCAAGAGGGCGAAGCCCACATAGACCGCGACGCCCGCCACCGCGATGGCGGCGAAGAACTCCAGCACGGCGGACGACAGGAAGGCGAGGCTGAGCACCTTCATCGTGCGCCGCCGGAAATCCTCCGAGGCGGTCTCGAGGCCTTCGGCCTGGGCTTCCGCCGCGTTGAAGGCGTTGAGGGTCTCCAGCGCCTGGAGACGGTCGTTGAAGCGGCCCGCCAGACGCCGCAGCACGGTCAGTTGGTCGCGGCTCGCAGCCGCCGCCCCGGCGCCGACGACAGCCATGAACATCGGCAGGAAGGGTGCGGTGACGAGAAAGATCGCGCCCGCCACCCAGCTTTCGAAAAACGCAGCGCCCACCAGCAGCAGCGGTCCCGCTGCGACGACGGGCAGGAGCGGCCGGTAGCGGCCGAAATAGCCGTCGAGCTTCTCCACCGAATCGACCAGCGCGCTGGCGGTCTCTCCGGTGTCGGCGCGCTCGGTGAAGGCCGGGCCGCGCCGCGCCAGCGCACCCGCCGCCTCGCTGCGGACATGGGCGCGGACCTGCAGCGAGGCTTCCTGCCCGAAGCGCTGTTCGGCCGCGGTCAAGGCGGCGCGCGTCACCGCGGCGGCGGCGGCGGCCAGAACCCATCCGGTGAAGGCCTGCCCGGCGGCCACCGCCGCCAAGGCGCCCGCAGCGCTCCAGGCGAACGCAGCGAAGACGGCGTATTGCAGTACGCCGCACAGCGAGGCGAGCCGCGAGGCGCGCGCCCCGGCGCGCCCCCACGTCTTGAGACGGGCGGTCAGGCGGCGTTTGGCCTCGCGGGCGTCGGCTGGCGGCGCGTCGGTCATGACGTGGAGCTAAACCCCTTTTGTGGCCGCGATGCTGCGACCTCCCGTCTCATGCGACAACCCGCGGCCTCACGTCGGCATGAAGCGGCGGGCATAAGGGGCAAATCCGTTCTGCGGGTATGGCCTTTCAGGAACTGACGGCCGGACCCCGCACCCGCTCTGCAGGAGGCTCCCATGGTCGACATGGCAGTCGTCGATCTTTCCCGGTGGCAGTTCGCGCTGACCGCCATGTACCATTTCCTCTTCGTGCCGCTCACGCTCGGCCTCGCCTTCATGCTCGCCATCATGGAGAGCGTGTATGTGATGACTGGACGGCAGGTCTGGAAGGACATGACGAAGTTCTGGGGCGCTCTGTTCGGCGTCAACTTCGTACTCGGCGTGTCGACCGGCATCACCATGGAATTCCAGTTCGGCATGAACTGGTCATACTACTCGCATTATGTCGGCGACGTGTTCGGCGCCCCGCTCGCCATCGAGGGGCTGATGGCGTTCTTCCTTGAAGCGACGCTGGTCGGGCTCTTTTTCTTCGGTTGGGAGCGGATGAGCAAGCTCGGCCATCTGGCCGCGACCTGGCTCATGGCGCTGGGAACGAATCTGTCCGCGCTCTGGATACTGATCGCCAACGGCTGGATGCAGAACCCGGTCGGATCGGAGTTCAATCTGGACACCATGCGGATGGAAGTCACCGACTTCATGGCGGTGCTGTTCAATCCGGTCGCCCAGGCGAAGTTCGTCCACACTGTTTCCGCGGGCTATGTGACGGGGGCGCTCTTCGTGCTCGCGGTTTCGGCCTTCTTCCTTCTGAACCGCCGCCATGTCGGTTTCGCCAAGCGTTCGATGACGGTGGCGAGCGCCTTCGGCCTTGCGGGCGCGCTGTCGGTCGTCGTGCTGGGCGACGAGAGCGGCTATGCGCTCACCGACAACCAGAGAATGAAGCTCGCGGCGCTTGAAGCGGAGTGTCACACCCATGAGCCGCCCGCTCCGATCACCGTTATCGGCGCGCCGAGCTTCGACCGCGACACGGGCGCTTGCGAAACACGGTTCGCCGTGCGCATTCCGTGGGTTCTGGGATTGATCGCCACACGTTCGCTCGACGGCGAAGTGACGGGCATCATGGAGCTGGTGGCCGTTGCGGAGGACCGCGTCGAGAACGGGCTGGTCGCCTATGACGCCTCCATGCGCCTTCGCGAGGATCCGCAGAATCTCGAAGCCCGGCAGGTGTTTGAGGCGCACAAGTTCGATCTCGGCTATGCGCTGCTGCTCCAGCGCTACATGGAAGACCCGCGCGAGGCCGGGCCCGAACAGATCCGCCAGGCCGCGCTGGACACGGTCCCGGGCGTGGCCGCCATGTTCTGGTCCTTCCGCGCCATGGCCGCGGTCGGCTTCTACATGATCTTCCTGTTCGGCGCGGCGTTCATTCTCTGCACCCTGCGCAAGCACGAGACGCGCTGGCTGCTCAGGCTCGCGCTGGTGTCGCTGCCGCTTCCCTGGATCGCCGCCGAGCTGGGGTGGTTCCTCGCCGAGTACGGCCGTCAGCCCTGGATCATCGAAGGGGTTCTGCCGACCTTCCTCGGCGTGTCCAGCCTGAATCCGGGGCAGATCATTCTCACAATCATCGGCTTCACGGTTCTGTACGGCGCGCTCGCTGTGGTTGAGGTCATGCTCATGCTGCACCTCATCCGCAAAGGGCCGTATCCGAACGAACCGCGCGGCGTGACCGGCGAGGCTAACGCCCCCGGCTTCGCTCCGGCTCCGGCCGAGTAGGGAGAGGCGATATGGAAATCCCCCTTAGCTATGAAATGCTGCGGGTCATCTGGTGGGGCCTGCTGGGCGTGCTGCTCATCGGTTTCGCCATGACAGACGGCTTCGATCTCGGCGTGGGCGCGCTCCTTCCCTTCGTCGCCCGGACCGACATGGAGCGCCGCATCGCCATCAACACGGTCGGGCCGACCTGGGAAGGCAACCAGGTCTGGCTGATCCTCGGCGGGGGCGCGATCTTCGCGGCGTGGCCCATCGTCTACGCGGTGTCGTTCTCGGCGTTCTATCTGGCCATGTTTGTGGTGCTCGCCGCCCTCATTCTGCGGCCGGTGGGCTTCAAGTACCGCTCCAAGCGGCAGGACCCGCGCTGGCGCGCGTTCTGGGACTGGGCGCTGTTCACCGGCGGCTTCGTGCCCGCGCTGATCTTCGGCGTCGCCGTGGGCAACGTGCTTGTGGGCGCGCCCTTCCGCTTCGACGACACCTTGCGGGTGTTCTGGGAGGGCTGGTTCTTCGGCCTGCTCAACCCCTTCGCACTGCTGTGCGGGCTGCTTTCGGTAAGCATGCTTGTGCTGCACGGCGCGATCTGGCTTTCCATGAAGGCCGAGCACGGCCCGGTCCGCGACCGGGCCCGGGCGCTGGCGCCGGTGTTCGGCTTCGGCTCGATCGGGCTGTTCGCGCTGGCGGGCGTCTGGGTCGCTTTCGGCGATCTGGGCTATGCGCAGGTCAACGGCGTCGATCCCAACGGGCCGTCCAATCCGCTTCTGACGGAAACCGTGCGCCAGGCCGGCGCCTGGCTGAACAATTACGCGGCCCACCCGTGGACGCTGGCCGCGCCGGTTCTCGGTTTCGGCGGCGCAGTGCTTGCCGTGTTGGGGGTTTGGCGCGGGTCGGAGGCGTTGGCTTTCGGCGGCTCGAACCTCTCCGTGTTCGGCATCATCTCGACAGTCGGCGTCTCGATGTTTCCGTTCATCCTGCCGAGTTCGATCGATCCCGCGTCGAGCCTGACGGTCTGGAACAGCTCGTCGAGCCACCTCACCCTGTTCATCATGCTGATTGTGACAGCGATATTCCTGCCGATCGTGCTCCTCTACACCGCCTGGGCGTTCCGGGTGATGTGGGGACGGGTCACGACCGAGGAAGTCACGAGCGGCGACTTCTACTGATCGCGAAAGGAGACCCGGACATGTGGTATTTCGCCTGGATTCTCGGCGTCGGGCTGGCCTGCGCCTTCGCGATCCTCAACGCCATGTGGCACGAGCTTCACTATGAGGAGAGCGGCGACCGCGGCGCCTCCGAAGACGCCGCGCGCGGCGGCTGAGGGTTCTTCCGCGCAATTCGACCGATGTTCGCCTCGCGCGCCGGAGCCTGCTCCGGCGCGCTTTTTTTGCAGCCAGGGTCAGCCTGTCTTTCTTGACCGCCCCGCGCGGGGCC
This sequence comes from uncultured Caulobacterales bacterium, assembly GCA_964561235.1. Taxonomy (GTDB): domain Bacteria; phylum Pseudomonadota; class Alphaproteobacteria; order Caulobacterales; family Maricaulaceae; genus JBCBSP01. The sequence goes on along the minus strand of CAZLOV010000043.1, from coordinate 4,497 downwards.
GTAGTGTCCGCCTCAAACAGCGAACGCGCTCGGATTCCCTTGCGATTATGGGGATAAGCAGCGTGCGGGAGGAGGACACGATGGGCCTGCTGACGGCGCTCAGGCGCGAATGGTTTTACACCACCGAGCTGCTGCGCATCCAACGCGCGCTCAAGGATATCGACGCTGAGAGCAGCTTTCTGGCGCCCGATCTGATCGAGCAGCGCGTCGACGCCTTCGCCGAGCGCCCCGCCTTCGTCGACGAGAGCGGAACCGTCACCTACGCCGCGTTCGACGCCTATGCGAACCGCATCGCCCACTGGGCGCTTTCGCAGGGGCTCAAGCCCGGCGACACGGTCGCGCTCTTCATGGGCAATCGCTGGGAATACATCGCAGTCTGGTATGGCCTTTCCAAGGTCGGGGTCATCACCGCCCTGCTGAACAGCCATTTGACCGGGCATCCGCTCGCCCATTGCCTGACGGTGTCGGAGACCAACCACGTCATTGTCGAGGCCGAACTCGCCGAGGCCTATCTTGGCGCGTGCAATCTCGTGAATTGCGCCATGACGCCCTGGCTTCTGGGCGAAACCGACATTGCGCCGCCGGGCGCGCAGGATCTTGACGCCGCCCTGTCGGCCTCGCCGGAGAGCCGTCCCGGCCGGGATGTCCGCGCGCATCTCAAGGCGAAGGATCCCTGCCTGAAGATGTTCACCTCCGGCACGACCGGCCTGCCCAAGGCGGCGATCGTCGCCCATACGCGCACGCTCTACTACATGCAGGTCTTCGCCACCGCCGCGAAGGCGCAGCCGGAAGACCGCATGATGATGGTGCTGCCGCTGTACCACGCCACCGGCGGCCTTTGCGGGGTTGGCTGCGCGCTCGCCTATGGCGGGTCGCTTGTGATCCGCCGCCGCTTCTCCGCCTCGCAGTTCTGGCCGGATGCGGCGAAGTTCGGCGCGACGATGATGATGTATGTCGGCGAGCTGTGCCGTTTCCTCGTCGCCGCCGATCCGGTTCCCGAGGAAAAGCAGCACAAGATCCGCGTCGCCATCGGCAACGGATTGCGGCCCGATGTCTGGCCGCGCTTCGTCGAGCGCACCGGCATTCCGCGGATCATGGAGTTCTACGGCGCGACCGAAGGCAATGTCGGCTTCGTCAATCTCGACTCCAAGCCGGGGGCGGTCGGGCGCATCCCGCCGCACCTCGCCAGCCGCTACAACATCAAGCTCGTGCGTTTCGATCTGGAAAGCGAGCAGCCTGTACGCGACGCGAACGGGCGCTGCATCGAATGCGAGCCCGACGAGGTTGGCGAGGCGATCGGGGAGATCCGCTCGGATGACGCCCGCTTCCGCTTCGACGGCTACGGCGACAAGGAAGCGACCGAAAAGAAGATCCTTCGCGACGTGTTCGCCGAAGGCGATGTTTACTTCCGCACCGGCGACCTGCTGAAGCGTGACAAGCTTGGCTATTTCTATTTCGTCGACCGCATCGGCGACACCTTCCGCTGGAAGTCGGAGAACGTCTCCACCAACGAAGTCGCCGAGGTCATCGGCGTGGTGGAAGGCGTCGTGCAGGCGAACGTCTACGGCGTTCCGGTGGCGGATTATTCCGGCAAGGCGGGCATGGCTGCGCTGGTGGTCTCCGACAGCTTTGATCTCGAGGCGCTGCATGCGCGCGTCCACCAGGAACTGCCCTCCTACGCGCGGCCCTTGTTCCTGCGCATCCACCGGGAAAGCCGGGAGGAACACACCACGGGCACCTTCAAGCTCAAGAAGGTCGACCTTGTCAGGCAGGGCTTCGACATCACCCAGATCGAGGACCCCGTCTATTTCGACGATCCGCGCGAAAACGCCTATGTCGAGCTGACACAGGCGATGATCGACGGGATCCTGTCGGGCGAGATCCGGGTGTGAACCCGGCGCCGGAGACCGATCCCGGCGACATTCTCGCCTTCTGGTTCGACGAGGCCGGCCCGAAGCGCTGGTTCGCCGCCGATCCGGCGTTCGACGCCAAAATCCGCAGGCGCTTTGCGCGCTTCGTGCATCGGGCCGACGCCTTCCTGAACCGGCACGGCTCGGTGATGGCGCATCCCTGGATGGTGCGCGCGGACATGGCGCTTGCGTTGCTGATCGCCATCGACCAGTTCCCGCGCAACATCTTCCGCGGCTCCAACCGGGCGTTTTCGCTCGACCCTTACGCCGCCGAGGGCGCGCGTGCGGCGGTGGAGTTCGGCTATGACCTCGACCTGCCGGACCAGGCGCGCGCCTTCATCTACATGCCGCTGATGCACGCCGAAGACCTTGATGACCAGGAATTGTGCGTCGCGCTGTGCGAGACCCGGCTTCCCGCCGACGACGCCAGCACGCTGCGCCACGCGCGCGCCCATCGCGACGTGATCCGGCAGTTTGGCCGGTTCCCGCACCGCAATGCGATCCTGGGCCGGCCTTCGACGCCGGAAGAGGCGGCGTATCTCTCCGCAGGCGGATACCGGCCCGGCGCACGGCGCCCGGCAAAAAGCGGCGCGGCGGCGAAATAGATCCGGCGCCGCTGACTGCGTATTTCAAAAAGACTATATATTGCATTGGCTTGAATGTCCGCCGATCCGGCCCGGCCTTTGCGTTGTCCTTCGCCAGTCAAATCCCGCCGACTGGAGCTTCCAATGACCCTGCCGCCGCTGCCGTCCTTTTCCGCCCAGGCCGAAGAGATCACGCCTGCGGACATACGCTGCGTGGCGCTGACGCTGCTCGACCGGCACGGCAGCCAGGCGCTCGCCTGGGCCCATCTCGCGGCGGAGGACATGAAGGCGAGGGGCGCAGCGGCGGGCGAATGCGCGTGGCGCATCGTCTGCTGGGAGGTGATGGACGCGCTAAAGGGGCGGATTGCTCTGGACTCAGACGTCGTGGTGCACTGAGGCGACCTTTTCGGCGCCGCACAATCGCCTTGCCGCCGCCGCCGTGAAGCGCGAGGCTTCGCGTCATGAGCGATCCTCAGTCCGCCATCCTCGCCGCCATTCAGCAGGCCGGCCTGTCGGAACGGTTCGGTCCGGAAAGGACCGCGCCCGCCCTGCGCGAGGGATTGCGCCGGCTCGTGCCGTTCATGGAGCTCGAACCGCCTTCGGTGGAAAGCGTCTCCGATCTGACGCTGCCGGGCGGGGCGGGCGAGCGCCCGGCGCGGCTCTACACGCCGCACGGCGCGCCCGGCGCCGGTCCCGCGATGCTGTTCCTGCATGGCGGCGGATATGTGATCGGCGATCTCGACAGCTATGACCCGCTTTGCCGGCGCCTGTGCGCGGTCTCGGGCGTACGCATCGTCTCGCTGGATTACCGGCTCGCGCCGGAACACCGGTTTCCGTCTGCGCCGGACGACGTTGAAGCCGCCTTCGACGCCCTCAAGGCCGGCGCGCTCGCAGGCGTCGATCCGGAGCGGCTCGCCGTCGGCGGGGACAGCGCAGGCGGCGGCCTCGCCGCGGGCCTCGCCCAGCGCCGCCGCGGCCAGGTCGCCTTCCAGCTTCTGCTTTATCCGCTCTTGCAGCTCGTCTCGATCCGCAAGGACAAGCCGCGCTGGCAGGAAGGCCCGATCCTGTCCACCGAGATGCTCGCCCAGATTCGCGAGACCTATCTCGATGATCCCGCCCAGGCGGCCGATCCCCGCGTGTCTCCGCTGATGGCCGATGACCTCAAGGGGCTCGCGCCCGCCTACATGCTCGCCGCGGAGCTCGATCCGCTGCTGGATGAAGGCCGCGCCTACGCGGAGCGCCTCTGGGCCTTCGGGGTGAAGTGCGAGCGTGAGGAAATCGCCGGCGCGCCGCATGGATTTCTCAACATGACCAAGCTCATGGGGGCTGCAAAGCCGGCCCTGGAGGGCGCCGCGCGCAAGCTGGCGCAAGGGCTGGGCGTCTGATCCGGCTTGCATGGCCCGGCCGAACGCCATAGCTCGAACACATGCCTTTTTCCGACGCCTATACCCCGGACCCGCGCTTTTCCGCTCTGGGCGGAGAGTTCGCCGATCCGGTCGAGCCCGCCGCCTTCCCGAGGGCCGAGCTTCGCTACTGGAACGCCCGCTGGGCTGAAGCAGCCGGTCTGGGCGGGCTGACGGAGGACGAACGCCGCGCGCATTTTCACGCCTTCGATCCGTTGCCTGACAATCAGCGCGATCGCCTCGCGATCCGCTATCACGGACACCAGTTCCGCACCTATAATCCGCAGATCGGCGACGGGCGCGGGTTTCTGCACGCACAACTGCGCGATCCGGCCGGACGCTTGCTGGATTTCGGCACGAAGGGCTCCGGCCAGACGCCCTATTCGCGCACCGGGGACGGCCGGCTGACGCTGAAAGGCGCCGTGCGCGAGATCCTCGCAACGGAAATGCTCGAGGCGCTGGGCGTCTACACCTCCAAGACATTCGCCGTGTTCGAAACCGGCGAGCCGCTGCACCGGCACGACGAGCCGTCGCCCACGCGCTCGGCCGTGCTCACCCGGCTTCAGCACAGCCATGTGCGTTTCGGCATGTTCCAGCGCC